>CAZIIR010000027.1:0-9521 GCA_964539475.1 uncultured Candidatus Saccharibacteria bacterium | reverse complement strand
AGGACGCAACCTTGCGGAGGTTGTGATGTAGGTTCGATTCCTGCCGGGAGCACAAAACTAAAGAGCAAAATGGGAAGCATTTTGCGATTATATGTTTTGTAGCTTCCGGCAGGAATCGAACGCCGGAACACCCGAAGGCGGAACCCAGCAGGGTTCCGAAGTGAGGCGGTGCCCAGACCAAAACTTGGTGACGACCAAGTTTTGAGTCGCGGGAGATTCCTGATTTAAAATCGAAAAGTACCCGCCCCCGTAGGGGGAGATTCCTGCCAAGAACCGGGGTCGCGGAATTTCAGGAGCGGCGGCGACTAAAATATCTGTGGAAACATAAAGCATATGTTAGACTATAGTAATATTGTAACTATTTAAAATTTAGCAAATTTTCTATGTATAAGTACAAAGCTAATGGTTTTAGACATATTATTATAATACTTGCTATTCTATTAGTTACTATTGGCGCCGCTGGTATTGGCTTTGTGATTTTGAAGTCAAGATCAAATGGTGATTCAAAAAAATTAGTGGAAGAAATATGTAGTTTACCAGTAAAAGAAGAGTCCGTATCATCGGACGGAGAATCGCGTGCCTTCGTAGTTATAGGTGGCTTGGTTAAGTTAAACTACCTTGATAAGAAAGTTAACAAATATTTTGTTTGTGTTGATTTTAATGGAAGCACTAAATTAATCAGGCTATCAAGTAATAGCTTTGGGTCAACAGGAGTCGGTGATGTAAAGATTAGCCCAGATGGCGACTACACCAGTGTTGGTTTATCTGGTTATGAATATTCTGCGAGGAGTCTATTTTCCAACAGGACAGGTGAGAACTTACTACAAAAAACTAACGGTATAGACAAAATTATTTGGTCAGAAAATGGTAAACATATTATAGTGGTTACAGACTATAATATAGACGGTGGGCACCCACAGATATTTGTGGCCCAAACCAATGATAATCTTAAATTTAAACAGATTTACAATGTGGCCGTTTATGACGGATATGGAAGTGTTAGAAATTTCCGCTTTATAGACTCAAATATTATTTCTTTCGACATAGCTAATAAATCTAGTATTATTAGCAAAACCTACGATTTAGAAAGCGATAGCTACAAATAGTCTCCACCAAAAAATCCGCTCTCGCGGATTTTTTGTTTTCTGTTTATTTAATATCCTTCGCTTTCCTAATCGCCGCCGCTAGTCGCGACTTCTTCCGATTGGCCGCATTTTTCTTAATCACCCCTCGCTTGGCGGCTTTGTCGATAGCTTTGTAGGCAGCAGCGAGACCTTCGGCAGCTCCTGTAGGGTTTTTAAGAGTGAGGGCTTTGCGCACAGTCTTCACAGTATCGCGAATATTTTTTTTGCGAAGCTCGTTGAAAACACGCTTGTTCGCCCCTTTGCGTAGCTCTTTTTTAGCTGATTTAGTTATTGGCATAGGGAAAACAGTACCGCACTTGAGCCAAAAATGCAACCCCGTAGTGAATTTTGACCTCAAAAAGCATGGGGGTGTCTTACAAAATTATTTTCTTCAAAATCTACTACGGGGTGCAAGCCCCCACCTCGAAACCAACCTCTATCTGCGCTATACTAGGTACATGATTGGGCTTATTCAGGGAAATGTCACCCACAAAGACGACCGGAGCGCCATTATTACCACTGGTGGCCTAGGTTATGTTGTTTTTTTACCTACCCACACCCTAGCCCAGGCAAATCTGGGTAGCGAGGTCACCCTTTGGACCCACTTAGCTGTTCGCGAAGATGCCCTCGACCTCTTTGGTTTTACCGACCGCGAAGAACTGACTTATTTCAAGCTCCTCATCGGTATTTCTGGTATTGGGCCGAAATCGGCACTAGCTATTTTATCGCTCGCTCCCCCTTCCACTTTGCGCCAAGCTGTACTCGCCGGCCAAACGGACTACTTAACAAAAGTTTCGGGTATTGGTCGTAAAAGTGCCGAGAAAATTATTATCGAACTCCGCGACAAGCTGGGCGCACTAGAAACCAGTGAACTAATGCACGCCTCGGGCGACAATGACCTATTAGATGCTTTGCAAGCCTTGGGTTACCAACCGCGTGACATTCGCGATATTATTCAAAAAATCCCCGAAGGGGCCGACACAACTGACAAACGAATAAAGGAAGCCTTAAAACTTCTCAGTAATTCTCGATAAAATATTTATGTCTCGCTTTACTATCAATGCAGTCGAAGGCCCCCTTTACGACGATGAATTAGAGTCGCACGGGGCCCACTTCACCCAGTCTTCTCTTTACCGTCGTTGGCAAGAAAACCGCGGTCTAACTGTGGAAAGATTTGTAATGAAAGAACACGAGGCCCCCATTCTTTTTTTTCAAACCATTACCGCGCCCCTAGTTGCTGGCCGTAACCAGATTTACATTCCCCACGGCCCCGTCGCTCTTACCCCAAATCTCTCGGCCGAACATATAGCCGAATTCAAAAAAAATCTGCTCACTATCGCCAAAGTTCGTAAGGCTGCCTTTGTCCGCCTTGACCCCCCTACAACAGCCGATCTATTCAATCAGCTGTTCGGGCAAGCTCCAAAATTGGCGAGCCACTCGGTGCTGGCCCAACCTCGTTACGAGTGGATTTTAGACATCAGCCCTAGTATAGAAAATATTTTTGACTCATTTCCTAAAGACACTCGCTACTCTATTCGGACTAGCGAAAAAAGAGGCACCTCCACTAAAATTATCACCGAAAATTTTCTCGCCCACTTAGATGACTTTTACCGCCTTATGTCTGACACGGCCAAGCGCAACCACTTCAAACTGCACCCAAAAAGTTATTACGAAAAAGTTTTTATTGAGACTGAAAAAGCGAGAGGCGGCTACTTGGTCGTTGCCACCTTCGACGACCAGCCACTAGTAATAAATTTAATTGTCACTTTTGGCACCACCGCTCTGCATATTTTTGGCGGCTCAAGCTCTGAACACCGCGACAAACTCCCGTCCTACCTTGCTCACTACGAGGGTATAAAAGAAGCTAAGCGGCGAGGGTCTACTAAATACAGTTTTGGTGGGGTTTCCTACGGCCAAGACCAGAAAGAGTCTTGGGTCGACTTAACTTCTTTTAAGAAAAACTTCCCCGGAGTCGCCACCGACTTAGGCAAGCTCTACGACTTCCCTATTTCACGGTTATGGTATTATTTTTACATTATCGCTAAGCTTTTTCGTAAATGACCTCTCGCCTAAAATCTATTCTCAAAAAAATCGTCCCAACTTGGGTTTTTTCTGTTTACCACTACAAGCTAGCCTTTTTAGGCGCCCTTATTTATCGCTTTCCCTCGCGCCACATCAAAGTTGTCGGGGTCACAGGCACCAAGGGCAAGTCGAGCACAGTAGAGCTCGCCAGCGCGATTTTAGAAGAAGCTGGCTACGAAACAGCCCTTGTTTCCACGGTCCGTTTCAAAATCGGCAACACTAGCCGGCCCAACAAACTAAAAATGACCACCCCGGGTCGCTTCACTTTACAGAAACTAATCCGCGAGGCCGTCGACACCAAATGCGATTATATTGTTTTGGAAATTAGCTCCGAGGCCACCAAACAATTTCGCCACAAATTCATTTCCCTCAATGCTCTCCTGGTTACCAACCTCTCTCCCGAGCATATCGAGTCGCACGGTTCATTTGCCAAATATAAAACTGCCAAACTAAAGATTGCCCGCGCTTTGGAGCGGTCGTCAAAACCAAACAAAGTTTTGGTCACCAATGGCGACGACCCAGCCCTAGATGACTTCCGCAAAATAAATATACCAACCAAAATCGCTACCCACCTTTCAGACGCTACCCCCCACACTCTCCTTGTCGATGGTCTCTTTTTCACCTACCTTGGCCAAAAAATCCAAACCAAATTGGTCGGTGAATTTAACCTCTACAATATTCTGTTGGCTATCGCCTACGCCCAGTCTCAAAATATAAATATTGAAAAAATAAAATCAGCCATCGAAAAATTTACCGGTATCCCTGGTCGCCTAGAGCAAATCACACCGGCCGACCCGACACTGGCTCGCGCCCAAGACTTTAAAGTCATCGTCGACTACGCCCACACCGCCGACTCTTTGCAAAAAGTTTATGAGATTTATAAGGATCATAAAATTATTGCTGTCCTCGGCGGCACCGGTGGTGGCCGAGACAGCGACCGTCGCCAGATTATGGGCGGACTCGCCGACAAATACACAAGCTTTGTGTATATCACCGACGAGGACCCCTATGACGAAAGCCCCCAGCAAATTGCCGACCAAGTCGCCTCGGGTGTCCTTCACTCCCCTAAAGAAATCGAGATGGACCGGCGTATAGCGATTAGAAAAGCTATTGCCCGGGCCGAGACCGGCAGTGTGGTAATAATCACCGGCAAAGGCACTGATCCGTATATAATGCGCGCCAATGGTGAAAAGGAAGTATGGAGTGATGCGGAAGTGGCCCGCTCCGAATTAACTTCTTTTCTTCAACAAAAAGTTAAAGGTAACGAATAAGCCAATACTGTTTGAAATACCTTGCACAGCGCGACGGCGCGAGCAGAGAAATTTTTCAACAGAAAAATATTCGTGTATTTCAAACAGTATTGGCGAATGAGCAACGAATAATAACTACACCCAGTATGCCTGAATTACCGGAGGTTGAGACCGTCTCCCGACAACTAAATAAAGCGATTAGTGGCAAGACTTTCAAGTCGGCCATTGTTGGCGTACCGAAAATGGTCCTCCCCCTTTTGGCCGAAGACTTTGTCAAAAATATTGCCAAGAAAAAAGTCTTGGGCGTCTCGCGTCGAGCTAAAATTGTCGTCATCGCCCTTTCCCACGGCCACTTTCTCCTCGTCCACCTCAAAATGACCGGCCAACTTATTTTTGTACCCAAGGTCGGGAAAGCAGTAGTCGGTGGCCACCCGCAAAAAGACGGTGGCAAAGACCTGCCCAACAACTATACCCGCGCCGAGTTTAAATTTACCGACGGCTCTACCCTCTACTTCAACGACCTGCGCAAATTTGGCTGGCTAAAATTGGTAAATGAAACCGAAAAAAATATTATCCTCTCCCCGCACGGGGTCGAGCCCCTCGACAAAAAATTTACTTTAAATATTTTTACCGAGGTTTTTACCAAGTATCCAAACAGGACCATCAAACAAACCCTTTTCGACCAGCACCTTATCGCCGGTATGGGCAATATTTATATCGACGAAGCCTGTTTCAATGCTAATGTCCTGCCCACTCGCAAAATATCATCTCTCACCAAAACAGAAATCACGAAACTCCATCAGGCGATTGTCACCGTCTTGAAACTATCCATCAAAATGAAAGGGACGTCCGCGCGCAATTATGTCACCTCCACTGGTGAGAAAGGTGGCTTTGTAAAATATTTAAATGTCTACGGCCGTGAGAAACTCCCCTGCACCCGGTGTCAGACTAAAATATCTAAAATAAAACACGTAGGCAGAGGAACTCATTTTTGTGAGAAGTGTCAGAAATAAAATACAAAAAGAGCGCCCCTTGGTAAAACCAAGTGACGCTCGAAAGGGAACAAGTTGAAAGGAAAAAGGGTTAGCCTGCCTCCGCTACTCTCCGGCAGGCAAGGAAACCACTGCACGGGCCCGAAGGTCGTCACTCCGGCCGTCGGGGTAGAACCAGTCGACGTAGAGCTCACGGCTGCCCGCGCGCCAGTCCACGCTCGGGACAGCGCCAACGGAGTTACGAGAACCCGCGCACAGGGTGCAATTTGCCACATCGAGGTGTTTGCCGGTTTCCGTGAAGTAGACCAGTTCGTGGAGAAGACGCTCGAGCAAAGTGACGGCCGAGATTTTCTTCTCGGTCAACTGATTAGCCGAGAGATTTTTCAACTCCTCGTCGGCTTCCACCCCGTCCCGGACCCAGATGGAGTAGGTCTCGGTGTTTGTCCGGTCGTTTCTCTTCACATTCTGGTCGAGATCTTCCGTGTAGAGGTAGACCTCGAACTTTGTCCGGAGGAATTCCACCACCTTGTTCAACGTCAGCCCCTTGGGGACGAGAATGAGGCGGTCGAAGCCGAGTTGGCGCGGAGGGATGACCACCGACGCCGGGTCGATGGCGAGACCAAAAGCTTCCAAATACAGCGCGCAAGCGCGCTCAATCTGGGAAACGGTGTCCATCGCTATCTCGAACGGGTTGCGATGCTCCAACAAACCTTGGACGTGATAACCAGTGAGGCTCCCGTCTTCGATCTGTCGGAAAAAGTCTTTGAGTTGGCTAGCCGAAACGCTCGACCCGCCGACGACCACTTTTGTAGCCATCTTGGTATCCTTTCTTTTTTACCCTGTCAATGTGCCATAGCAGTAAATTGGCGTTATGCCAGTTACTCTATACTACCTTATATTATATACCCATATTACTATTTTGTCAAGGGTAATAAACCAGTCAAAATACCCTTATTTTTAGGCCTATTTATCTATTTTTGGCCCAAAAGTTGAAACAACGCCACGCCCGTGGCGACTGACACATTCAGCGACTCTTTCTCCCCTTTCATCGAGATCTCAGCCACGTTGTCGCATTTGTTTAAAACCGATTTCGGCAGGCCTTTAGTCTCTTCACCTAGAACCAGTGCCCAGCTTCCTTTTGGTTTTAATTTACGATAATCAAGAGAATTTTCGGCTTGCTCGAGAGCAATAATTTGAACGCCCTCTTTTTTTAGTTTAGCTATAAGCAGGGCAATCGTTTTTTTATACTCCCACACCACCGCCTTTTCCGCCCCTAAAGCAGTTTTGGCAATCTGGCCACTAACTCGGCCAAATTTATCGGCCGGGCACGGCGTGACCCCCACTAAATATATTTTATCTACCCCCGCCGCATCGGCCGTACGGAAAATTGCCCCCACATTGTAGGCCGAGCGAATATTAAAAAGAATAAGAAAAGATTTTTTAGACATCGGTACGGTATTTGTAACAAACGACGGCCCGGAACGCAAACGCGTCCCGGGCCAAAAACTAACGGATATCGTAGGCGACACACTGGTCGCTAAAAGCAAGTTGAGATTTCTCGAACTTCTTCCCCAGCAAAAATTCTTGCTGGCGGACATAGTTGAGAAATCCCTGGTGAGTCAGTCCGTCGAAGTCCGCAGAAAAAATAACGACCAAACCTTCGATTTTCCGCCGAACGACGAACACCCGGTGTTTATCGTGAAAGAAGACGAAGCTGTCGCCAGCGCGAGGTAGCCGATCTCCTTTCAATAGATTCTCTTCCACCTTCAATTTTCTGGGGTCGATACACCCCACTGACATACCCATACTTACCTCCCTCCGCAATGCGGATGTTTTTTCCAAATCCGATTGTATGCCTAAATTTTAAAAAATCAATAATTTGTCTAATATACAACATAGACAAAATACCTTTTTATAGGTAAGATAATGCCGTATTTGCCCTGTTAGCTCAGTTGGTAGAGCAGCTCCCTTTTAAGGAGATGGTCGCAGGTTCGACTCCTGCACGGGGCACAAATAAAAATACCGCAGTAACTGCGGTATTTTTATTTGTGCCCCGTGAGCGAGACAACTGCTTGTCTCGCGTCAGGAGTCGAAAGGACTTTCAATGTTTGTGAGCTACAAGAGAGCAAACCTGAAAGTCACCCGCGACCGTAGGTCGAGACTCCTGTACCGTTCCCGTAGGGAAAGACTCCTGCATATAAAAACCGGGCTCCCATGAGCCCGGCCAAACATCACCAAATAGGTGCAAAAAAACTACGCAAAAACCTCCTCCATAGAGAACGTTCCCTCCTTTCTGCTATAAAAATTCTCCTTCCTAAGGTTGTAAATGAGGCCCAAACAAAAGACTTATCCTGTCCTTCTTCTGTAAGAAGACGCTTAAGTTGACCCCGAGAAACCAAATAGTCAACCATAGCCGCATTCTCTACTACCGTCCTCCCCTCCTCGTGAATATCCAAAAGAACAACAAAACCTTTGTCGTTTAACATTAAGTCCCTCCTTTCTCTACCTCAGAGCATAAAACTAATTTCCCCAAAAGCAAAGCCCTGCTATTGCAGGGCTTAAAATCTAAAACCAAGTTGCCGTAGGTTAGCAAAGTCTTCTCTGGTAAAACGCTCCGCGCTTTCGCAAGCTCGTATATAAGGACTAGCCGCTTCGCGCAATCGTTTAGCGACAGCATCGCATTTTACTGCCAACTTTGGATCGGAATCCAGTTTCTGCTGGAAAACCGATATCGGGTGATGAAAATTACTCATAAGAGTATCCCCCGCAACAACCAAAGCGAGAGGCTCTGGCCGAACCCCTATAACCCAACCCATCTCGAGTTGCTTGAACAGTCATACTCAATCGAGAAAGGCGATCATGTTCTTGACTGAAAGCTTCCAGCCAAACGTCCTCCTCCGACGACGGAGTTGGTTTTTCATTTTTGCCAAACCAGCCATAAATTTTCTTAAACATTTGTCGTCCTCCGAGTTTAAAAGTTCCAGGGTCGTCTGTTTTAAATCTAACAAAATACAGCTGTAAATCCAAGGTATTAAACCTCCAACGCAAACCGCTCCAGTGCCACATCTAGTTCTCGACTCTCCCGCCTAACGTCGTGATACAAAGCCATCAAATCTCCAGTCAGTTTAACCGCTCCCTCATCGCCCCACTGTCGCAAATAGCCCCGCGCCTTTTTGGCCACAAAGGGGTGCAGGGGTAAATTTTGGTCGCTCTCTTCGCGCGCCACTAGAGCCATATTTTTAGCCATGCCAAATAGTTGCCAGAAAACTTCTTCCGGCCCATAGCCTTTTACACTCGCCGCCGCAATTGTCTTCCACAACTTGAGCCGGTCGCGCATCCCTAGCGCGTCGCCCAGTGAAAAAATAAAATTATCTTTTATTTCCACCACTGCTTTCTTTTCAAATTCCTTTAGTTCCGCCTCCACTTTAGTTAAAACTTTTTTAACCGGTGCCAACAACTTTTCTTCCCACAACAAAAACATATGTTCGGCTTTTTTTATCTCCTCGCTATGGTCGGCCAGCCAGCGTTCAGCGTCTTTGTTTTGCCACAGCCTTTTACCTAAAATTATATGTTTAGCAACAAACAAACCTCGGCCATACAAAAGTTCATCGGCCACTTGGTCGGTAAAATTTTCATCGTCCAATTCAAACACCTCCGCATCGGGGCGCTTAGCCTTCACCGCCTCGGCAAATTTACGCCAAGCCAGTTGGGATTTTTGAACATCAGAGCCAAAGTAGACGTAAAGCACTTTAGTATTTATTAGCCCAATCTCGTTGCAAGCGTTTGGATGACGGAACCTTGCACAGCGCGGCGGCGCGAGCAGAGCAAAAACTTAGCAAAGTTTTATGTGTGTTCCGACAGACAAATGCTAAATAAGAGATAGGGCTAATCATATTAAAATTCTAATTCCAATAGGACTGGTGCATGGTCCGACCCATACACCTCGCCTAAAATCTCGGCCTTCTTTATATTATCGACCAAGTCGGTACTGACGTAAAAATAGTCTATCCGCCAACCCACATTGCGCTCGCGAGCGGCAGTTTTTTGGTCCCACCAGCTATACTGCACCTTAT
>CAZIIR010000026.1:5895-9813 GCA_964539475.1 uncultured Candidatus Saccharibacteria bacterium | reverse complement strand
ATCGAGCCATCAAAAAAGTGGGTGAAGATATTGAAAATTTTAATTTTAACACCGCTGTTTCTAGTTTGATGATTTTGACCAATAGTTTTGACCAATGTGAATCTGTATCAAGGGCTGATTTTGAAGCACTAATCAAGCTTCTGGCTCCATTTTCACCGCATATTACAGAGGAACTGTGGCCTGGTAAGGGCTCGGTCCATAGTGCCTCCTGGCCCCTATTTAGCGAAGATAAAACTATCTCGGAAATGGTGACAATTATCGTCCAAGTTAACGGAAAAATGAGGGGTAGCCTAAGTATTAGAGCGGGGACTGAAGAGTCTTTGGTGACAAAGGAAGCCCTCGCCAGCGAACGAGTAGCGATGTATTTAGAAGAAAAAGAGATTAAAAAAACAATTTTTATCCCCAATAAGCTAATCAATTTTGTGGTCTAATATTTGAATATTGACACAAATTGGATATAATGGTAGTAATTAATAAACAAAATATTATGAAAAAAACCCAAGAAGTAATTACGTTTAAACCAAAAGACATTACCAAGCGCCTTTTAGCGGTCTTGTCGGAAAGGGCACAGGATGTGGTAACTAAGCGTTATGGCTTGGGTAAAACCTCGACCTGCCTCACTTTAGAGGCTATTGGCTCAGAATATGGGATTACTCGTGAACGAGTACGACAGATTGAGAATTTCTCTATCAATACTATTAAAAAATCTGACGCTTATAAAGCTATCTCACCGGCTGTTTCCGAGGTTAAGGATATTATGGATACCCACGGTGGAATTGTTCACGAAACAGAGTTTCTCGCGGCTATTTCCGCTGATAAAGGTATCCAAAACCATGTTCACTTTATTTTAGTCTTGGCTGACGCTTTTACTAAACTAAAAGAAGACGACGAATTTTACCACTCTTGGACCACCAACCCTAAAATAGCTGACGCTATTCAGATTTCGTTACGTAAAATTTCTAAAAATATCTCTGACAACGATTTGGTTACCGAGCCAACCCTAGTCAACAATCTCTTGAAAGAAGTCAAAGACATCGCCGACAAGTCGGCCCTTGATAATGAGATTTTGGCTCGCAAGTGGCTAAAAATATCTAAACTTATTGATCAAAACCCTCTTGGTGAGTGGGGGCTGTCTAAATCGCCTAATGTAAAAATGCGTGGTATTCGCGACTATGCCTACTTGGTGTTACGTCAACACGGCTCACCGATGCATTTTGAAGAAGTGGCTAAAGGTATTCACCGTTTGTTTGGTAAAAGCGCCCACCCGGCCACCTGTCACAACGAACTAATCAAAGATACCCGCTTTGTCTTGGTTGGTCGTGGTCTCTACGCCCTAGCCGAATGGGGCTACTCTCGTGGTGTCGTTTTAGATGTTATCCGCACTATCTTAAAAAAAGACGGACCTCTGACTCGCGATGAAGTTATCACTCGTGTTTTGAAAGAACGCCATGTTAAAGAAAATACTATTTTAGTAAATCTCCAGAACGCTAAATATTTTTCTAAAGATTCGAAGGGTCGTTATACACTAGCCTAGAGTAGCCCTTAACTAGTTTTTCGTTTACACTTAAGACTATATGGACCTAAGTGAGTTGTATTTATTGGCGGTAAAATCGCAACTTTTTGGTGCTATCGGTCGTGCGCCGATAGTTTTGTGGTATATTTTGCCATTTATTTTAGTGCCAATCGTGTGGCGAAATTGGCTTCAATATGTTCAAGCTTTATATATAAAAAGTATTGAATGGAACCTGCTTGAGATTAGATTGCCTCGAGAGGTGACCAAGCCTCCCCAAGCTATGGAAGTGGTACTGCAAATTTTTCAACAAGGGAACGACGGTACCTTTATTGACCGTTGGTGGAAAGGCTTTGTTCGAACCTGGTTTTCACTAGAAATCGCTTCTTTTGGGGGTGAAATCCATTTTTATATTAGAACTCCTAAAAAGTTTCGCAACGCGATAGAAGCCCAAATATATTCTCAATATCCGATAGCGGAAATTTCTGAGGTCAAAGACTATACTTTAGCTGTAGATTATGGTACCGAGGGTAGTGAATGGGAAATTTGGGCCACCAACTTGAAGTTAAGTAAAGAGGATTTTTATCCCATAAAAACATATGTCGACTATGGTCTAGACCGGGAAATGGAAGAAGAAAACAAGGTGGACCCCCTGACGCCCGTTCTCGAGGTTTTAGGTTCAGTTGGCCCCAGTGAACAAGTGTGGCTACAAATACCAGTAATGGATGTAAAAAAAAGGTTTAATAAAAAAGGTAGTTGGTTTAAAAAAGCCGAATGGAAAGATGAAGCTAAAGCTGAAGTAGAAAAACTACAAAAACGGGATGTTAAAACAAAAGAAGGTGAATTTAATTTGGCCAAATTTAGCCAGACCCCTCAAGAAAAAATTGTCGCCGAAGCGATTACGCGCAGTTTGGGTAAGCCAGCTTTTGACTGTGGTTATCGGGTCGTATATCTAGCGAAAAAAGAAAAGTTTAACCCAGGGGTAATTATGGGTATTATTGGTAGTATTAAGCAATATGGTTCACCCCATCTAAATGGCTTTAAATTGGGGACCAGGGTTGGCTTCGACTACCCTTGGCAAGACATAACTGGTCGTCGCACTAAAAAAATAAAATGGGAATTTTTTGATGCCTATCGGAAACGCGCCTATTTTTATGAACCATACAAGTCGGCACCGATGGTTTTAACTTCAGAAGAACTAGCAACTATTTTTAGGTTCCCAGGGCAAGTAGCCTCAACACCATCACTTGGGCGGATTGAGTCAAAGCGGGCTGAACCGCCCGGCAACCTGCCGATTTAATTTAATAAATTCTTATTCTTATGGAAATTAACAACGATTTGTCAGCTAAAGAAGCCAGCACTTTTCTTGGTAATATAGACCGCCGATGTGGCTATTTGTTTAGCCAGAAAATCCCGGCCCACCGCAGTCTTATTATTGTTACTAGTGTAGTGTTAGTTATTTTGCTTTTCGGTCTGTATCTTACTTTTTTTAGTGCGCCAAAAGATTTTCCCACCAAAGAATTTATTGAAATTGAAAAAGGTTTGTCTATCGAAAACACCGCTAAATTATTGCAAGAAAAAAAAGTAATCCGGTCGGCGGCTGCGATGCAGTTGTGGTACAAGGTTGGTTTAAGCAAAGGGGACCAAGTTATTGCTGGCGAATATTTTTTTGAAACCAAGTTGCCACTGTGGACGGTTATTTGGCGGGTAGCCAAAGGTAACCTAGGTGTAGAATATATCCGGGTCACCATACCAGAGGGCCTCACTCTTACCCAGATGGGAAAATTATTGGAAAAAAAGTTGCCTAGTTTTAACCGTGGTCGTTATACTTTACTTACCCACGGCCAAGAAGGTTTTCTGTTTCCAGACACATATTTTTTTGCTCCTACTGCCACCGAGGATGATGTAGTAGAAGAAATGCGTCAAAATTTTGAAAATAAAATAGATCCTTTCCGTAAAGATATTAGTATTTCCGGCCGCTCGGTCGAGGAAATTATCACTATGGCTTCGATTATTGAAAAAGAGGGGATTACCTCAGAGTCGCGACGAGTGATTTCCGGTATATTGTGGAAACGGATTGAAGTGGGAATGAAGCTTCAAGTAGACGCCGTTTTCCCATATATATTCGGTAAAAATACTTTTGACCTAACCCGCAAAGACCTCCAGTTTGACTCGCCATATAACACTTATCGTTATGAGGGGCTACCGCCGGGACCGATCGCTAGTCCAAGTGTCGATTCTATTGAAGCGGCCCTTTACCCTGAAATGACTCCGTATTGGTTTTACTTATCTGATATGCGTAGCCAGATGCATTACGCCAAAACTTACGACGAGCATTTAAGATATAAAAATAAATATTTACCTTAGGTGTTTTGTAAACAAAATTATGTGCTAAAATGGCCGGTATT
>CAZIIR010000026.1:0-5795 GCA_964539475.1 uncultured Candidatus Saccharibacteria bacterium | reverse complement strand
GTGCCTGGCCAGGGTCCAAAACTAGAAATCATTCACGAACTCGAATATAAGATTAAACCTCGCCATATTGAAACCGCCGATGCCCAAGCTTTGCGGGTCAATGGCTACAACGAAGGCGAATGGCTATTTGCAGTTGACCTAGAGCAAGCCATGAAAGACTTTGGTGAGAAAGTAAAAAGTGCGACTTTTGTGGCTCATAACCTAGCCTTCGATTATCCGTTTGTGCAAAGAGCTTTTGTCGATGCCGGTATTCCCAACCCTATGCATTATGCCAAGCTCGACACCATATCTATTGCCTTTGCTCGACTTTATCACAAAGAAGAAGTACAAGCTTTTTCTTTGGGTTCCCTGTGTGAATTTTTAGGTATAAAAAACGAAAAAGCCCATACTGCCCTGGCTGACGCTAAAGCCACTTTCGAACTATATAAAAAACTGTTAGAGATTAAATAAATTTCTGTTATAGTGATTTTATGGAAAAATTTGAAGGTGATTTTCTAAAAGATAAATACTGGGGCGACAAGGATTTCCGTGAAGCCGCGGCTGTTTCGGCGCGCCGAACAGAAAAAAAAGAGGGGAAGAAAATACCCGATAGTCCAACCGAACGTATTAAGAACTACCTCGGTCGCTTTGGCGAAATCACCGACCGTGAAGATTTAATGAAGCGTGATCACGGTATTTCAGCTATCGAACATCTGATAGATAAAAAATATATTATCAAACCGGAAAAGATATCTGATGAATATATTAAAAATGTCCTCCTGGGCAATGAGGCCGAGCTTTTGGGCTACGAGCGTGGAGCCACAAAAGACCCAGAAGTTAGGAAATTTGTTTTAAATTCACTCGAAGATAAGATTGGTTCTCCGCTTGATATCTACTCCATACCTGAAGATTTAAGAAAAAGTATGGAAAACACGATTGTGACCGATCAGAGGTTAAGAATGAAGCAATGGCTTGAGTATTTAACCGGCGAAGAGGCTCATCACGCCCCCACTTCGTTGCGATACTGGGCTTTTGCGGAGATGCTCAAACAAGGAGATTATGACCCGGTGCGAGGCGAATATAACAAGCGTACCGATGCTACCGTTGCCGTATTTCCAGAGTTGGACCAACAAGCCCTTGCGCTAGTGTTTGACGAAATAGAGAGACGGCGTACTGACAAGGCGTCCACTTTAGTTGTCGGTGATGAGTCGCGCCATCTCGAGTTGGTCAACCTGCTTCAGGCAGAAAATTTTGGCAGGCTTTATGCGTTTATGCAAGACCATGTTCGCTCGCTTAAATTACCAACAGAGCGACTAGTGGTAACAAAAGGAGAATGGAAAACTTTTCCCCAAGGTTCATCTCCCACAGAACTCACCGACCTGCTTCAGGGGTTTCAGACAAAGTGGTGTATTGCGGGCGAGGGCCACGCTGCGAGTTATTTAGAATCAAGTGATGTGTTGGTTTATTTTTCTGAGGATGTAGAAGGGAAGAATACTATCCCTCGGGCCTGTATTGTCAATAATAAGAACTTAGGTATTACCGAGGTTCGAGGGATTATTTTTAATGAAGAAGTTAAACAACATTTAGATGATTACATTACGCCAATAGTAGATGCAAAGCTAAGAGATATGGAAGGTGGTGAAAAATGGGCTGATAAAATGGCCGATATGGGCAAATTGAGCGAACTTCATTTTAAATATATTCAAGGAAAAACTTTTACAAAAGAGGACCTCTCTTTCCTATATGAAATTGATCGCCCAATATATCAATCTGGTTATGGAAAAGACCCCCGCATTTCTGAAATTCTTACTGGCCGAGATCAAAAAAATGACCTGTCTCGTGTCCTAGATTGTCGTCCAGAGCAAGTCAGTTTGACCGCAGATGAGGCCTTAAAAGGTGACATTATTTTCCACTTTCATGATTTGGATCTTCGGAGTCTACCGTCAGTTAAAAATATATCATTGCCAAAAATGGTCAGCGGATCCCTTGATCTCCGCGGGCTTACTTTTGCAGAGGATTTTAATTTTCCAGAAAAAGTTTGGGGGGATGTTTATTTACCAAACTTGTCCTCTGCGCGAGGGACAAAATTGCCAGCGCAAATTGGAGGAAGACTTGACCTTGAGCGACTAACTTCTTCAGAGGATTTAATTTTTCCTCAATCTGTAGGTAAAGATCTCGAGATTCCTAGACTAGCTTCTGCTTACGGGCTAGTATTACCAGAAACAGTGGGTAGGTTTCTTAACCTACATGCTCTTACTGTTGCCGACGGGTTAACTCTACCAAAGACTGTTGGTGGCGACCTCAGTCTCCAAAGATTAACTTCGGTTAAAGAATTGGTTTTACCAGAAAACATAGGCGGGAGTCTTCATCTTTATCATCTAATCTCTGCGGAAAAATTAGTCTTACCAAAAACTTTATCTGCTGGTGGCCTTTACCTCAATAATTTCACTTCTGCTAAGGGACTAATCCTACCGGAAAATATTTCTGGACACCTTAAATTAAGTAGCTTAACTTCAACCGAAGGATTGACCCTACCTGAAACAGTGGGTGGAGATCTTGATTTAAGTAGTATAACTTCAGCCGAAGGGCTGACCTTCCCAAAAGTGATCGGTGAAAATCTAAACCTTATTAGTCTGGTAATATCTAAAGACTTAACCTTGCCTGAAACAGTAGGGGCAAATCTTGATTTAAGTAGTATAACTTCAGCTGAAGATTTGATTCTACCAAAGACTGTTGGTGGCGACCTTAATCTTTCTAGTCTAAAACTAGCTAAAAACTTAACCTTACCCGAGACAGTAGGTGGAAATATAGATCTATCTAATTTAACCACCAGCGAAGGTATTTCTTTACCTAAATTTATTGGTGGAAGTTTAAATTTAGAACTGCTTCGTGTAGAAAATTTAACCCTGCCAGAAACAATAGGAGGAAATCTTAACCTCTCTAATTTAAAAGGTACAGAAGGCTTAACTTTACCAAAATATATTTATGGCAGTCTTAATCTCGATAGTCTGACTTATACTGAGGGTCTTATCTTACCAGAAGAGATTATTGGCGGAGATCTTTATCTGGACAAACTCACTACTGCAAATGGTTTAACCTTACCAAAGAAAGTAGACGGCTATGTCCATCTTAGGGGTTTACCTTCCTACGGGCGTGGCAAACTAAGAGATATATATCCGAATTTACATATAATTTAAAATTATAGTGGATAGTAAAAATAAAGTTTTTGTCGGTTTATCTGGCGGGGTCGACAGTTCGGTGTCGGCGGCTTTGTTGGTGGAGCAAGGATATGAGGTAACTGGTGTTTTTATAAAAGTCTGGGAACCACCTCAAGAAAAATTTCAAAAAGTTTGTACTTGGCGGGACGATCGGCGAGACGCGATGCGGGTGGCCGCTACCCTAGGTATACCTTTTGTTACTATCGACCTCTCAGTGGAATATAAACAAGGGGTAGTGGACTATATGATTGCCGAATATAAAGCCGGGCGAACCCCTAATCCCGACGTAATGTGCAACAAAATGGTCAAATTTGGGGCTTTTTATGACTGGGCGATAGCTAAGGGGGCCGACTATGTCGCCACGGGTCACTATGCGCAGATTAAGGGCAATAGAATGTTAATGGGGGCTGATAAAGACAAGGACCAGACCTACTTTATTTGGAATCTAAAAACCGAACAACTCAAACATATTATTTTTCCGGTGGGGCAATATCAAAAAAAAGAAGTACGACAATTGGCCGAAAAGTTTAACCTTAGTACGGCCACCAAAAAAGACAGCCAGGGTTTGTGTTTTATTGGCAAATTAGACGTCAAAGATTTTTTACAAGAATTTATTTCTGAACAACCCGGAGAAGTAATCACTACCGACGGAAAAGTTATTGGCACCCACCAAGGCGTAATGTTTTACACCTTGGGTGAGCGCCACGGTTTTACTATCAATCAACAAGAAAGTGCCACCGGCGCTTATTATGTCGTTAAAAAAGATTTACCCAACAACCGATTAATAGTTTCGACCTCGCCTACTACAGAGAGTAACCAAACCAATGTCGTTTCTCTAAAAGAAGCCAATTGGGGTAGTGGTGAACCTCGGCCTAGTAAAATTTATGACTGCCGGTTTCGCTATCGCCAAGCACTGGTCAAATGCCAGTTAGAAAAAGCGGGTAGCGACTGGCGAGTCTCTTTTTTAGAACCACAAGCAAGTGTTACCCCGGGCCAATCTTTAGTAGTTTACGACGAAAATATTTGTCTTGGTGGAGGGATTATCGCCTAATCTAATTTTATTACTATTACCTTAACAAAAAGCAAGAGGTGTGGTTTTATATGATGAGAATTGGTCAATAAACACAACGCAGAGGAGTAAAGAGCGATGGCAAGAAGTAAGATGAGTCCACATGAAGCAATGAGGGTTGCCCAGTTTAGGCACGGACTAGGACCGGTATCACCAAATGAAACCCCGCCAGAAAAAAGGGTTCGTATTAAACCAGGAGGAAGCACCCTGACCCTGTGTTTTAAAGAAGATGCTGATCCAAAAGAGATCCGCCGACTGGTGAAGTCTGGTTTGATAATAAGCTGTTTTTTCCTTGACGAAGAAAATCTTTGCAAGGTGAACGGATGGCAGAACCAGACGTGGAGCAAATCTTCAGACGCTCAACGGACTGTCTGTGTTCGTGGGTTAAATAAAAAGAACCCATGGTACAAGGAAAGACTCGCTCAATTTCTTAAGAAGGAGGTAGGCGATGGGTAATCCCAAAGTTCTTACCCCTGAATATTTGGAGCTCGTCGTCGCGGGATATAACCCCGCGACAGAAAAAGAGATTGCGCGTTTACTGTTGATTGCCGAAGGTATTGGATTCGTCTATCTAACGGTAAACGAAAAAAAATATCTCTGGTCAATAGCTAGTGGACCGTCTATCGTCCTTGAAAAACCTTCCCGGGGGTTTAGACTGACTGAGAGCGGGGCTTCTTTCTGGGGTCAGCAATGGTTACGGGAAAAGTTTGGTCGAATAAAACTGGCCGCATGTGAATTCACCTAGGTCTGGCACTCGCTTGCCAGACCTTTTTATATTAAATATTTCTTTGCCAAATATAAGTATTTTCGCTAAGATTGAGCCAATGACCTCTCACAAAGTTCGCCAAAAATTTTTAGATTTTTATCGCAAGCGCAACCACGCTATTTTGCCCTCGGCTTCCTTGGTGCCCGAAAACGACCCGTCGGTACTTTTTAACACCGCCGGAATGCAACCCTTGGTACCTTATCTACTAGGCGAAACTCATCCTGCCGGGAACCGACTAGCTGATATTCAAAAATGCGTCCGCACTGGCGACTTGGAAGATATTGGTGACAATCGCCACCTATCTTTTTTTGAAATGATGGGAAACTGGTCCTTGGGAGATTATTTTAAACTAGAAGCAATAACTTGGAGTTATGAATTTTTAACCTCCAAAGAGGAAGGGCTTGGTTTAGATATTAGCCGTTTATATGTCACCTGTTTTGAGGGAGACGACAATGCACCACGAGATGAAGAATCAGCTGGTATTTGGCAGTCACTTGGCATCCCTAAAGAGCGAATCTATTTTCTCGGGGCCGAAGACAACTGGTGGAGCCCGGGGGACAATGGTCCCTGTGGGCCCGACACAGAAATGTTTTATGATTTAACGGAAGAAGGGCTAGGGGATTTATCTAAAGAAGAATTTCTAGCGGCCACTGAACGTGAAGACGTGGTGGAAATTTGGAATGATGTCTTTATGGAGTATGAAAAGAAAGATGGTCAAGTAGTAGGCAAGCTAGCCAAAAAAAATGTTGACACCGGGGCTGGT
>CAZIIR010000025.1:0-9880 GCA_964539475.1 uncultured Candidatus Saccharibacteria bacterium | reverse complement strand
TATAAATTGCTATATATAAAGGAAGTTATATAGGGAAAACAAAAATACCGGCGTAAGCATTCGCTTCGAGACCTTTGAAGCCGGGAAGGGGAAGAACACGGGAAGGAAATGAACATTCAAGGGACAAATTTCTTGGCCCGGTTGTAATTTAAAATCTTGACTTTTGATAAATTTGTTCCCTAAGTCTTTTTGAATAATTGCAACCCGTCAGTGATATATATATGTGGTAGGTTGTAAGCATCAGCGATGTGGATCTGAAGTAAAGAATATATGTATGCTTTGTACTTGGAAGAACGACATTGTATGTTTTAGATCATCCCCTCTTGCCAAACCCTGAAGAAACTCAAACCACAATGTTGAAGAAACTCACATGCGGCAGATATACACTAAAATCAAATAACGTTGGTGTACCGCGCCTCTTAATCAATAAATCAGCTCACATTCCAGAGTAAATGATTGATCGATTCATACATCATTGATCTTTTTCATGTTCATCATAGTATTTCTTTTCTAAACGAAACAGCTTGATGCTAATTTGGAGCTGGGCAAAACCTATCGTGATCAAAGCTATCTGAAATACTAGCCACAATAATCCTAGCATTCTACCTTCTTGATATTACCCGGTCTGTGATTGAGTTATTCCCATAAATAATCAAAGTAGCTACCACTTTGTATTGAATATCTTGTTTGATTTGAAATTCACGAAACAAAACTAGTGAGCCTTGAGTTAGCTAACCAAAAAGCAAAAGTTTGGGCGAGAAAGGGTCATTGACGTTTATTTCCACACAGACTATGCCTCATACTTGTTGACGTTGAAAATTATCAGAGATGTACAGACAGCTCGAACAAACTTTGGAAATGAAGTCCATTTTTGCGATGTTATGATTATGTTGATGCAGCCATTGTGCAAAAGATGCCTTCTATTGAAGAAAAGTTAGGAACTTTGTTTGTTCATTGATGAGTCTTTCATGTAAGAGATAACATCATCAAATATAATCAACATGTTCCTACAATTCCACTTATTGCATTATTATATCTGTTAGAATATCCAACTGCTATCAAAGTTCCTTCGCCAGTTGTGTTAGTCTTGAATTATGGGAATTTTGTTGTCAGGGAAAATGTTGTATTCTGTTGGGCCGACAAATAGTATTCTGTCAAATTTATGGGCGTAAAACTAATCTGACTTAAGCATGTGTTCCACTAAAGAACTCTTGCCTGATTCAGGTCTACCAAGCATGCATTTGACAAATGATGTTTGAAGAACATCTTTAGCACTGCTGTGCAAAGTGATTCCTTATTAGTTGTCGCTTTATACTTTAAGTTGGGGAAGAGACTGATGAGTATTCAATTACCTTTTCACAATGTTCAATATCTTCACAGGATTTAGAGGTTGCATATATATCATATATTGAGAACATTGCTAAATTCATCCTTTTACTTTCTTTTGTTCATGGTCTCGGTCCTTTTCTTGATAATTTACGTGTAGTCTTTCTTTTAAGCCTTGATAAGGGTTGCCTTTTTCCAAACATACTCAAGATGGTTTGTAATGATTTCTTTCACATTTTGAACAAAACTTTCCCCTGTTTGGAGAAGAACTGTTTACCAATATTATGCTGATAGAAGATCTGCTCGATTTTTTACATACTTTGATGTTTGAAGTTTTTTTAATCGCATGTTTGTATTCTTATTGAACACAAACTAGTCCCCAACGCCAAAGAATATGACCTTATGACGTTTAACATCATTATCATCGATATATGTGATGTTTATTTTGAACTTCTTAGTCAATGTTTTTGACTGAACGGATTAAGGAAGGGACAAACTCTCCAATCGGTACTTAGAACTCCATGTTACCCTGTCTTATTTGTTTTGAGCCTATCCAGCTAAAGATGATTTGACAATGTCATCAATTTTCTTGTCATCAATCGTAATTACTTTCATTTTTATTGAATAAATTATAAACCCATCAATATCTTCGAGCTTTTTTTATCGATTTTCGTTTTCGGTTATCTCTTCCAACGTCAGGAATCTATTCAACTTATTATTCGACAAACTACTCTTGTGGACTCTCCCCTATAATTCTTTTTGTGACTCCGTATGCTGCATTTTTTAATGATGGAAGCAGGATTGAAGGAACATTGTTTTTAATCATGCCTGAGTTAAACAATTTATTCAACCCCCAGCCAGCCAGAATAGGGGCAAGATGTTTGATTGATGGTCCTACAATGCTACTTAACAGGCCGAACATATTTTAAATAATTATGCACTAGTTTTATGATAAGCAGTATGAAAGAAGACGACCATGCGTTCAACAGTATTACCGTCAGCCAAGTTCAAGATCTAGATCCAGATCTAATTAAAGAGATCATCAAACAACCAGAAAGCATCCAGCGAGACCATCTAATACAGATCGCTAAGACGCACTTCTACAAAAAAAAAATCCATACATGCTACAGCATCGAGGAGTAAACGATTGCTATGTCCCTAACTCCTCAGGTGGTCCAACTTCAATAAATACTCGGGATAGACCCTATAGAGAGCAAGAGAGGAATAAATAATCTCGTATCGGATCTGCTGTCAATTTCAACAGCATAAAGAAAGAAATGTTACGATAAAATGACTCCTCAGATGAAGAATATCATTGCAAAGACTAACCTCCTTTAAAAAATCAACTTCGTCTAAAAGGCGAGCCCTTAATAGAGAGCTAAGATAATTTAAGATGTCAAAAACAGGCAGAAACTGACACCATAACTAATAAATCAGCAGCACTAACAAGTAATACGAAATAGAACGACTTACGATAACAACTATACCCAGAGGCTATGGAATTGCAAAAGTTGGGAGGAAGTGTTTAACCTACATCGCTAGATTCACTCGTAATTAGACGATACCCTTATTAGGCATTTCTTGAAGGGATACCATAAATAAGCTAAAATTCTCGAAGAAAAGGGAACTCTGATTGAGGATCTGCGCTTTATGTTGATTTCACCATGATTTATGTCGATTACCAATGATGATATTTATAATATTTAAATGTCAACTACACTGCACCCAATCCCTACCAATTAACTTCCAGACGCTCAATATCAACAACAATCGTTCGACCCTAAACCCCCCTAACTGATTTATGAAGGACCTAGACTTCGTGGTCAGGCTACGACATTCACATAGTGGTAAATATATCCAAACTCATCCAACCAGTTTTGGTAAACTAACGCCATTGTAAAAATAATGTCGAACATATCTGCCGGTCTCGTTGACTGGTATAGATCTCATTTATAGTTCTAAGTATAAGTTCCGATTTAATGGGTTCCTGTTGGAGGCCTGCAAGTTGATTGTTCTGCATACAGTGCTGTGAAAACGTTTGTGTTATCACAAAACTCAATGTAACTTGAAAGAATCATGGATCATGATGTTCTTCTATCATATTTGGTAGATGTCGGATACTCTTAATTGGTTTCAGTCAACAAATAAGGAATGGGTATATCTTACAACAATTTCCCTGAAGCATCATTCTTATCAGGAATGAGTCCTGGTTCTCAAACGAATATGGTACCATCTTTACTCAATGCTGGAGGTCTTGGACCCACTGGGATATATTAGACACATAATATGTCAGCATATAGCCCAACATTGTGTCCTTGGAATGGTGGAACGTCTGTTCTCACAGATATGTCCTACAATGTTATAAATGTAGCTGGATCAGTTCCTTCTCACCAATCTATGACGAATCCTCTCGTATTTCCTCAAATCAATACTACAGGAAATTGGCTACCATCTAAAGCTAAGCTATCAGGGAGATTTGCAAATCTTCGAGCATAATACAAGTATTTTTGTAATAAAAATACTTACCCTGATTCCGTATAATCATTGCCTCTAGCATCTCCATCGGTTTAAAATCAGTCATGGACATATTCTAACTTTACTACTGGTGCTGGGTTTGATAAAAATAGTCCATATCAACTCAATTTTGGCAGACAAAGTGATTCATGGGGTGGAGCTAATTATCCACCTCCTGGCTGTGGAATTACTGGCTATGGTAAGCCCATATCTCCTGATTTTTCACGTGGATGCTTTTAACCAATGATATCCCCAACTATACCTCAATGTCAGATGAGTTATGGAAAAATACAACAGTATCCTACTCCAATATCTAAAAGAAGATTCAGGGTTCCAATGGCTTCATCAATATGTGGAATAAATATCCCACCAGATCAATTCAAGCTATTCCCTGTTGAAATGTATGAAAACCTCCTTCTTTAGCTGACAATGAATCCCTATTTCATGTTTTCCACAGGGTACTGCGACGTTCATTAGTGCGATACAGTTGGAATGTCATATCAGATCCCAAGGAAGTGGAAATACAACGAAATTAAATGGGTTTGGCATGTTTACTCGATTGGTACACAAGATATGGCTCAGTATATGGAAGCTGTTATGTACAGGCCAATTACATTTTCATCTCGTTATTGGCAGATGTTGATCCAATTTCAAGTTCCTACAGGTCAAAATGTTAAACAAACAAATCAAATTCCATGCAATGTTGAGTCTTTATCACAAATCGTCATTCTATTTCTTTCAAATGAATACTTATCTTACACTGGATGTAGAAAACAGTTCAGGATGTCGAATAACATCACATCAATGCAACTAAAAGCTAACACAGTGTATTACCCTGTTCAGCCAATACTTGGAAATGCAGGAAACCCAGAAACAATCGATCAAACTGGAGACAACTGGAATTTTTTGTAGCCAATCTACCTCAGCAATAACTATCTTTTTTCGACTAACTTTCCATGCCCTCGGATTAATTCAAAGAATTTCGCTATAAATTCTCGCATATACGATACTACTGCTACAGGAACATTGTATGATCAATCTATCGTCAAAACAACGACTACCGACAACGTTATGAATCAACTTTCGACTGTTGTACTCGATGATCCATCAGGAGTAAGGGGGGTCAATGCCGATACAGCTATGGGTCAGTCATGGTTTCATTAAAATAGATATCGGGGTACAGCTGCATTTGTGTATTCATTTTAGCCATACGGCTTTGGAAAGAGTCTGGTTAATGGAGTAAATACGATAGTTTGGAAACAATTTTAAGTAACATTTAATGCTGCTACAACCAATTACTTCCCCTACGATCAAACATAATATGTATTCGCCTAGTCTGATATACTTGTAACCCTCTAGAGAGGCAGAGGAATTGGAATAAAGGGAATTTGATTCAATATTCAGATCATTATCTTCGTAACTGTTAGCTCGACGATAAATTATGATGCGGTAGGATAGGTGACTGCATCTTTTCCAATTCCGCTGAGAAGTCCGAAGGTCAGATTAGATATGTTCGAGATATCCCATGAAACAACATCAGAAGTCCTTTCAAAGTTAACATTGTAGCCAATGACTCCTCCTCCATTTAGCGTGGTTGATACTCCACCTGATATTGACGATGTAGCGATAATGTTGTTAAGTTCTCCGTTTTCATCATACATTCCATCAATTTATGCGCATGTTAGGCTATAAATCGCAGGGAAATCGGTAGCCGCATAGTTTAGCAGCATAGTTCTGAATCCTGTTACAGAAAGCAAACCTCTATTGCCTGCTACCAGTGAAGATACATCTAAGGTGAACAATGCAGTCCCATCTAGGTTTCCCATGGATGTGATGCTGAAGTGGTATGGGGTTGAGTTTATTCCAGCTAGTCCACTTGTAATTCTTGTATGCGGATGTTCGTAAGTCAAAACAGGATTTTGAACGATTTTTTCAATTGCACCCGTGTTCTGTTGTTCATTGTCTTCGGTGTCCTAGATGATCATTTATGGTTGACGTCTAGCTCGCTCAATAGGTTTTATTTGCTTTGTTTTGGTATTTATTCCTTGGACCCTTCTCCCCCACATAATATTTAAATTTAGTTGATGAGTGGCGCTACGAGGGTATTTAACGTAGCACTACCGGATGCAGCGTTGTATCATACCATGGGAAATCAACCCTATGATAAAAACGCCTTTCCCGTCACAGGAAAAAAAACTGATGTTGCTCCTCAATACAATGCTTTTATCAAGAGATACGCACCAGTATCTGGCTAGCAATCATTCACAGGGAAAACGGTAATTCCAACGTTCACGGTTCCTGTGTATTAATCTTACAGCTAGCTGCAGGACAAAATAGGAACTATCAACCAACAAAGCAAAGATAAGTTTAGACCATCCAACCATCTGTCTTTGTATCCCCAATGGGCTATCAAGATCTAAAAGCCAAAGGTTGCTAGCATTAATCAAATCATATCTAATTAGGCAACTACGCGCTAATCACCAATGCTAAGTAATTTGCAAAATGCATTGGGAATCTAATGGAGCACAGCAAACTAATCATGGGTTGGTTAATCGATCAGGAAGGCAAAACAGGCCGAATTGAAGGCGCTTTAAAGTAAATTTGTCGCTGCTAAGCGATCTTCTAAGATATTGGACACTAGTGCAAGTATTCAGCAAATAAATCAATAGGTTCCCCTTTTGATAAGATAAATTCTTATGGCAAATTAAGCACTCGTGACTACCGGTATTGGCCCTAAATCTCGACACGGACTGAAGTTATATGCTGGGAGGATTATTGATCCTAAAACTGGAAGAATAACACTGTTACCAAAAGCAAGTATGTAGCTTGTAAATCCAGTAAGCCTACAACAAAAAAAAGCATATCTGCAAGCAAAATTGATTAACACATGGAACAGCTACCTATAAGATGCTGAACGATACGATCGATTAAACGCAATGGACCCTTAAACATATTATCAGACTAAAGCAACATAGATATATGAGGGACTTCAGAGAGGGACCGACCAATAAACGTTTTCTAGTTTGACAAGATTGCATAAAAGAATTCAGGACTTGTACGTTAAATACTTAGCAGGAGTACTTCCATCAACTAGTCCTTATCGGTTGGTTTTGCAGGCAATGATATTGGGAAACATCCTTACATAAGGCAACGTTTTCATTAAAAATCAAGCTAGTATGACTGAAAAGGCTATAAAGGATAAATATATTGAATTATTCGACTCCATATCCGCATCTATAAAAGATGTAACCAACCAATGTATCGAAATGCTAACCCAAGTTATAAAAAATCCATAAAAATTGATGGCTTAGAAGGTTCGTGTAATTTCAGCAGCAGCATCACTTGACTGGAAGTCTATTGCTAGAAAATAAGGTTCAATCAAAAACGCTGTGAAAGCATTAACAATTCCAGATGATATGACATAAGAATAAACGAAGGTTGCATTTGAAGGATTGAAAACGCTTAAGCAGAACCTAGTTTAGACAAAAATTAGCAGTGGAAAAATTTAAAAAGGGATTGCGAAGCTAACGGATGCATTTAAAGAAAACATCCTTGATAAACCTCTGCTGTAGGCTCAAGTAGTCCCAAATCCAAAGCCTACTGTACTTAACTACCTAAAAAGAGATGCTAAACTTGATGAACTGGGGGTGAAGCCTTATTTTGATAAAAAACGAGTACGATAACCAAGATTCGAGTATGGTGCGCTCCCTATATATTAGTAGGACGTGGTTATTCATGATCCAACAAGAAATGAAGCTCTTACATGGCCAATAACAAAAGCAGTACAATAGGTTAGAGCAGAATACAAAAATTCTTTGGGTCAGTCGAGAAAAAATAGATAACAGCGAGCCAAAAGAGTAGCCAATGCAAAACAGTAGAGATAAAAAATCAGGCTAAATGCTGAGGCGTAAATGCAAAAACTTCGCTAACAGTAAGCATAGGCTCTAGCGGCGCAAGAGGCGCAAGATCTACAAGATTAATAGTCGAGGTAGTAAACTGAAAGGATCCGAAAATAGGAAGAATAAAAAAAAAGGCAACAAGAAAGGATGAAAAATGATCCAATGTACAAGGGACTTCCCAACCTCAAGATGAAATCAGGTTCAGGTGGAGTGGGACCAGTGTAGAGGGGCGAAATGGAAGCAGAAAGGGCAATGTAGCTATAAAAATCATGATTTAAATAATCTATAAATGTAGATATAAACTTGGTGGTAGAGGAGGTAGCCTGATCTACTCCATAGGAATGCTTTATTCAATGATAGAGTTGATCTGCGAAAGCGACATCGGCGATAGCAAATGAATTTGGTCAGACGTGTTGGTGATCAAACGATGCAGGAATAATAACTTACTTAACTGTAAAAATACAAAAGGAATAAGATTTTGCAAGATGAAGAGAATCAGCGAGCAATGCTAAAGCTTAATCATGCCTAACCCCAACCATAACCCAAACCAAATGTTCTGATCGAATAAATTCAGCAACAGCCTGATCTTATAAACTAGCGTCGCTAGCCAAACTAACGTCGCTAGCCACAGCAAAGATACAATATTGTTCGATAAATTGATGATGTTTTCATCTCAAAAAAACCCAGAAATATGGTATTGATGAATGTAGGAAATATCCATCGCGAGTAAAAGAAGGCAAAAAAACTTGCAATAAATGACCAAAATACATTTTCATATCTCCCAGTCAATAAGGCAGCGAAGTTAAAGCATACTAGTATTGGAAATTTGGCTAATATTCAACCACTGAAGAAGTTTCAAAATCCATTCAATGATAAACCAAATCAGTAGCAAATACTTTTGCAATAGAAAATTAAGGGTCCATCCCAATCTAATAGACAACAGAGAATTCCTGTGCGTGAAATATAAGGTGATCTCAACTATACCAAATCTTATCGGAGAAATATTCAAGAACGATTCAATAAACGCAATATGCACGAACTGAGATAGGAAGTGATGAACAAAATCCAACACGATGCTTAATCTTTAGCATTGGGGAAACAATCTCTTCAGATAACCATTGACAAACAGGATCGTAATTTTGTTTTCGTAGGAATACAAATTGATGCAGGAGATCATCAGTATTTTACTCACAAAAACGTTAGGCTTCCGATTTAACAGCTTAAATCAATAAATCAGGCATATTACCTTCTTGTAGATGATGATCAGGGCTAGTATATCATACCAGGAACCAAGATCATCGTCAAAAAAGACGTTTACAAAGGAATTACCATGTATGGAGTTCGATCATTTGTTTACTATCGTGGGTAACCAACAATGACAAGATATGGCTTCAATGTGACGAGCAAGTAGATGAAAGCCCTTGTTTAGACGATACAGATGTTTGAAGACTA
Source organism: uncultured Candidatus Saccharibacteria bacterium (assembly GCA_964539475.1). Classification (GTDB taxonomy): domain Bacteria; phylum Patescibacteriota; class Minisyncoccia; order Phycocordibacterales; family XYD1-FULL-46-19; genus XYD1-FULL-44-32. The sequence continues at coordinate 689 of CAZIIR010000025.1, read as the reverse complement.
AATGAAAGCGTGGAAGTGATTGCAACCCGGAATTGATTATTTGCAACCCGGAATTAAGTAACTTTGTGAAATTCAAAGTGTTAATTATTTGCAACCCGGAATTAAAGTAACTTTGAGAAACTTTTGATATTAATCGCAACCCGGAAGAAAATGACTTAGGCAAATTGAGAAAAGAAATTCGAATATTATTTTTTATAATAAATTCAAAACAACCACAAAATGAAAGATTTCTCAACTTTTCAAAGACCAATCTGAAAGAAATGACCGGCACAAAAAAATGATTCATTTATCTTACTTAAAACTGCAGATCCGGATTTGGGTCAAAATACTTTAAAATGATAATCCGGATTTTCAAATCCGGATTTGCGACCGAGATTTATAATTAAAGTTTGGAGAAAGATGAAGTACAGTTGTCCGCTCTGCTCCCTTTCCTTCGGGAAGAACAAAGCCGAGTTCCTTCGGCATAATCGAACGATTTAACATGCGTTCGCTGTTTCCCAGGCTCGGAAGGCTTCTCTGCCAACCCCGGCCATTGTCGATGTGGTTGCTCCAATCACTCCTCATGTTCCTCGCTCAGTTTCTCTTGAAGAAGAGAAAAAGGCTCTCAGATCCCTCCCTGCCTTTGACTTAATGGTTGAAGAAGAAGAAGAAGAAGAAGAAGAAGAAGAAGAAGAAGAAGAAGAAGAAGA
>CAZIIR010000024.1:0-10513 GCA_964539475.1 uncultured Candidatus Saccharibacteria bacterium | reverse complement strand
CCCCAACCCCAACCCCAACCCCTATAATGTGGTAAATTGTAAACATCGACCAGGTTGAGATCAAATAAAGGATATACGTCTGCTTTTTGCTGGGAAGGACAGCTTTATATGTTATAGATCACCCATCAGCAACGTCCATGAGAACTCAATCAACCATGATATGGAGCCTCACCTGTGGAAGATACAAGCTTAAATCAGATCACCAAGGAGTATGTCATCTCCTAATCAATAAAGATCATACAATCCCTCAGTAAATGATTGATCGATTCATACATCATTGACCTTTTTCGTGTTCTTAATAGTATCTTCGTTCTATGTGGTAAAGTTTCAGGGAAACTTGTAGATGCGCAAAACCTATGGTGATCGCTATTATTTGAAGCAACAGCCATAACAATCCAAGCATTTTCCCTTGATATTATTCTGATTGCGATTGTACTACTCCCATAAATATCAAATCATCTCCCATTTTGTATTGAACATCTTATTTGATTTGAAATTGACAAAACAAAACTAATGCGACTTCAATTATCCAACCAAGAAGCAAAAATTCGGCCGAGAAAGTGTCATTGATGTTTATTTCCAAACTGACTACGCTTCATATTTGTTGACATTGAAGATAATTAAGGATGTGCACACTGCCCGAATAAATTTTGGAAAAGAGGTCCATTTTTGTGACGTTACGATGATGCTTATACATCCATTGTGTAAAAGGTGTCTTCTATTAAAGAAAAGCTCTGAGCTTTGCTTGTTCATCGATGAGTCTTTCATGTATGAGATAACATCATCGAATACAATCAACATATTCCTACAATTCCACTTATTGCATGCTTATATTTGCTCGAAAATCCAGCTGCTATCAAAACTTGATCGCCAATTGAATTAGTCTTGAATTATGGGATTTTTATTTCCTGGAAAAATATTGTACTGTGTTGGTCCAACGTACAGAATTCTATCGAATTTGTTTGCGTAAAATTCAGGAGATTTGATCATATGTTCAACCAATGTACTTTTTCCAGACTAAGGTCGTCCAAGTATGCATTTAACAAATGATCGTTGAAGAATTTAGGTTGCTGTGTTGTGTAAGTGTATTCCTTCGTCGGTTTATGCTTCTACCTTTAGTTGTGGTAGGTGCTAACGTTTGACAGGCTATCGTTTGACAATATTCAATATCTTTATGGGATTAAGCGGATTCATAAATATATGATCATATGTTCAATACATTCTCGTACTATTTTTCCTTTCGTTTATTCATAGTTTAGTTTCGTTTTTTTACGATCTAAGTATAGTCCTTTCTTTCTTTGTTTCCTCCTGTAGCTTTTTTCCAAACGTAATCCAAATGATTTGTAATGACATCTTTGACATTATTGACGAAATTCTATCCCGTTTGTAACAACACTGTTTACCAGTACTATGCCGATAGTAAATCTCCTCTATTCTTTGTATATTTTGAAGTTTGTAGTTTTTTGAGCCTCAGGTTAATGTTTCTGTTGAATACAAACTAATCTCCAACACCAAAGAAAATGGCTTTGCTTCGCTTGACTTAATGTTCGTCAATATATGTTATATGTATCTTGAACTTTTTAGTTAATGTCTTCGACTCCACGTATTATGGCAACGATAAACTTTCAAGTTTGTACTTCGAACTCCATGTAATTCTATCTTATTTCGATCTGTTTTCGGAATTCAACGAGGATTTAACTATGTCGTCAATCTTTTTATCATCAATTGCTACAACTTTCATATTTAAATAAATTTATAAGAATCATCTAAACCTTCTTGTTTTTCTAATTGGGCGAGTTTTTCTCTGGTTATTTCTTGGTGAATATTGTTAGTATTCTTCTATCTCTTCTACATTTTATGGTGATACGCCTAATGCTCTCTATGCTATTCCCATTGTTGCTTTTTTAACTGAAGGAAGTAAAACAGATGGTATCACATTTTTTGCCATGCTTGAGTTGAAAAGTTTATTAACACCCCATCCTGCGAGCACCGGAGCAAGATGTTTTATTGCTGGCCCTATAATGCTGCTAAGTGCTGCAAACATATTTAAATATGCACTAGTTTTATGATAAGCAGTATGAACGAAGGAACCAGCGATAGAGAACACCATATCACATCAGATAACGTGATAGATCTCGATCCAGATCTGATTCGCGAGGTCGTTCTTCTGCCAGATAGCCCTCGCAGAAATAATTTGATAGCTCTCGCCAAAACATCGTTTACCCTAAAAAAAATCAAGACATGCTATACGATCGAAGACGATAAGATCGTTATGACAATAATCCCTCTCATAGCAACACTCCAGTAAATCCTGTCTATAACTCCAACTAAAGCTACTCAAGCTATCAACCATCTGGTAGAAGATCTTCTCTCCCTTTCAACAGCATAAAGGCAAAAATGTTATCAAACAATGGATCCGAAGATGAAAGATGTGATATCTCGTACTAACCTCCTTTAAAAAATTAACTTCATTTAAAAGGCCAGCCCGTAGGAGAGAGCAAGAATCGTTTAAGATGCTAAACGTAGGCAGAAGTTAACTCCATAACAGATAAATAATCGACACTAGGAGGTAATACGAAACCGGACGACATACGATAATAACTACACGAATCTCCTTTGGAATTGCCAAAGTTGGGCATAGGTGTTTAATCTTCATCGTCAGATTCACTAGTAGTTAGACGATACCCTTATTAGACACTTCTTGAAGGGATACCATAAGTAAGCTAAAAATCTAGAAGAAAAGGGTTGCCTCCTTGAAAATTTGAAATTTATGTTGATATCTCCATGAAATCATTGTAATATTTAAATGTCTCAACTTCATCCTGTTCCTGATGCAAACTATCAAGAGCGTACATTTTAACCGAAACCCCCATAGCTGGTATACGAGGGACCAAGACTTCGAGGACAGGCAACCACTTTCACATAGTGGTAAATATACCCAAACTCTTCGAATCAATTTTGGTAAACGAACGCTATCGTAAAAATCATGTCGAACACATCAGCAGGACTCATTGACTGGTATAGAACTCATTTGTAATTTTAGGTTTAGGTTCCGATCTAATGGGTTCCTGTCGGGGGTCTGCAAGTCGATTGTTCTGCCTACAGCGCTATTAAGACGTTTGTACTATCTCAAAATTCACTTTAATTGGAAAGGATCATGGATCACGATGTTTTACTGTCATATTTAGTTGATACAGGTTACTCTTAGCTAGTTTCTGTGAATAAATAAGGCATGGGAATTTCCTACAATAATTTTCCTTAAGTATCTTGTTTGTCCGGCCTTGGACCAAACACTCAGACCACAATGGTTCCGTCAATGCTTAATTCTTCTCTTCCTCAGGCCACCACGTACTATTAGCAACATAATGGGAATGCATATAGCCCGACATTGTGTCCCTGGAACGGAGGGACATCAATCATATCTCCAGAAAATGCAGGATACAACGTTATAAATTTGGCAGGAACTATTCAATCACATCAATCAATCACCAACCCTCTTGTATTCCCTCAGGTGAATGCCCCAGGTAATTGGCTAGCGGGAAAGTGTAGTGCTCGTGGGAGATTTGCAAATCTTAGGTCTTAGTATAAGTACTTTTGTAACAAAAATTCCTATCCTGATTCAGTTTAGTCTTTCCCTCTTTGTGCACCTTATGTCAAAAACCAAACATGGGACTATTCGAATTTTACTTCTGGCATAGGTTTTAACAAGAACAATCCCTATTAGCTCGAGTTTTCAAGCCAAAGTGATTCATGGGGCGGAACAAACTTTACTAATAACGGGTGTGGTATTACTGGATATAGTAAACCTTTATCCCCCGATTTTTCTCGTGGTTGTTTTTAGCCTATGATATCTCCAACTATTCCTCAATGTCAAATGAGTTATGGCAAAATACAGCTATATCCCACCCCTGTTTCTAAAAAAAGATTTAGAATTCCAATGGCATCGGCTATATGTGGAATAAATATTCCTCCTGACCAATTTAAACTCTTCCCAGTTTAAATGTATGAAAATCTGTTGCTGTAGCTGACAATGAATCCTTTTTTCATGTTTTCGACTGGGTACAGTGATGTTCATTAATGCGACATTGTCGGGATGGCACATCAAATTCCTAGGAAATGGAAATACAATTAAATCAAATGGGTGTGGCATATATACTCAATTTCTACTCAAGACATGGCTCAGTATATGGAAGCAGTCATGTATAGGCCTATTACTTTTTCGTCTAGATATTGGCAAATGTTGATTCAATATCAGCTCCCTACCGGTCAAAATGTTAAACAAACGAATCAAATACCCTGTAATGTATAGTCGCTATCTCAAATAGTCATTCTTTTTCTATCAAATTAATATTTGTCGTACACTGGTTGCAGGAAGCAGTTTAGACTATCAAATAACATAACATCAATGCAACTTAAAGCTAACACTGTATACTATCCTATTCAACCAATTCTTGGTAATGCAGGAAATCCTTAAACGATAGATCAATCTGGTGATAATTGGAATTTTTTGTAGCCTATATACCTCAGCAACAATTATCTTTTCTCAACAAACTTTCCTAATCCGCGAATAAATTCAAAGAACTTCGCGATAAATTCTAGGATATATGACACCACTGCGACGGGTACCTTATATGATTCATCTATCGTCAAAACAGCTACTACTGATAATACTCTGGCACAGCTTAGCAAAGTTGTCATTGATGATCCAACCGGTACCAGAGGAGTAAATCCAGATACAGCAATGGGTCAGTCATGGTTTCACTAAAACCGATACAGAGGAACTGCTGCTTTTGTTTATTCGTTCTAGCCTTATGGTTTTGGAAAAAGTCTCGTAAATGGAGTTAATACCATCATTTGGAAGCAATTTTAGGTCAGCTTCAATGCTGCTACAACCAACTATTTTCCTTATGATCAAACTTAGTATGTATTTGCTGAGTCTGACATATTGGTAACTCTAGAACGAGGGAGGGGAATTGGCATAAAAGGAATATGATGATTTATAATTCAGATCATGATTTTCGTAATAGTTAGTTCGACAATAAACTAGGAAGCCGTTGGGTAAGTCACTGGGTCTTTTGCAATTCCACTCAATAGGCCAAATGTTAGGTTAGATATGTTTGAAATATCCCACGATACAACGTCAGACGTTTTTTAGAAGTTAACATTGTATCCGATTACTCCTCCTCCATTCAATGTTGTCGACACTCCTCCTGAAATTGATGTAGTTGATATCGTATGGTTCATTTATCCTGATTAGTCGTACATTCCGTCAATCTATGCACATGTTAATGCGTAAATTGCTGGGAAATCTGTTGCCGCATAGTTCAGAAGCATCGTTCTGAATCCTGTTATTGATAAAAGTGCTCTGTTTCCTCCTACTATCCCTGACACATCAAGCTAAAATAAAGCTGTCCCCAAGGAATTTCCCATCGAAGTAACTGTGAAATGGTATGGAGTTGAGTTTATTCCTGCCAACCCTCCTATAATTCTTGTTTGCGGATGTTGGTATGTCAAACTTGGAGCTTGGTAAAGTTCAGCTTGATCGCTCTACATCTCTTCTTCCACGATTTTTTCTGGGCGAGTAGCTCTTTATATTGGTCTTATTTGTTTTGTTTTTGTACCAGCAATTCCTGATACTCTCTTCCCCCACATAATATTAATTTAAAATATGTCAAAAAAAAAAAAGCAGATGACATACGATTAGTATGTCGACCAATATGCTGATAAGGCTATCAATCCTGTCCGCATTAAAGTTCCTTAAAGTTCGGTGAACTATGATGGTCAAAGCTATGCCGACATCTCAAACCAAATACAAACTTTAAGAGATGGTACTGTTCAATACAATCTGAATAAAGGTTACCTTGAGCTATTTCCAAACTGGGCAGTCAAATAAAAGGCTCCTCAATCGTATACTCTTCATGAAAGGTTAGTGTCTCTTGCTCCATCCAGTAATTCAAAGATCATGACCCAAGTTGCTAAGATATATCCCATGCAATTTGATCCATCAACCAAGCTATGGAGCGGTGATTTTATTCAAAAGCAATCAATGAAAGTATTAAGTCAACTCAAATCAAATTAGCAAAAATATAGAACTTCTAATGCAGTGCTTTCAAAACAAATCGGAATTAATAGAATTAGAAACTAGCTTCCTGTTGCTGTTGCTAATGTTATAAGAGCAAGTCAGCTCTTAACTGACACTGGAGTTGGTCCAAAGAGAAGAGGAGGAATTGATCTATTTGCTGGTAGATATTTTAATCCTGTAACAAATCGAATTGATGTTCTTCCTAAAGCAACCAAAACTTTATTAAATCCTCTTTCGTATGAACAGCGTTTAGCTTACTAGCAAGCTAAGTTATTGAATACATGGAATTCTTACATTTAGCAGTAATAAAGGCTTACAAACCTCAACAAATTAAGTCCATAGTAATTTAGTTAGGCAGCGTAAAAGCGCATATAAACAGGATTATCAAAAGGAACAGCATCATAAAGTCCAAAAAGTCTTCTTTCCTTCTATAATAAAATAAAAACCTCTTACATTAAATTTTTGGCTGGTGTTCTTCCAGCTAAAAGTCCGTTGTATGTGATATTTCCCGAAATTGTAAACACAAAATAGTTATCTGCTCAGTTTTAACAACCTTTGAACCCCAAATAAATTGAATCCCTGAAAAATATCTTAACATCTATTGGAGATTAGGCCCATTCATTGATTGCTTCTGTGTAATAAAGAATTTAGAACAGTAATTTACCTCCTGAAAGAAAAATCATTTAGAAAAAGCGATATGTTAATTCATTGAGTAGTCTTGACTGGAAATCTTCATCAAGGATTAGAAATGCTGTTATACAAGCATATAAAGCCACATCTATTCCTGTTAAAATAGACACAGTACAAGGTACCACTGAGATTTACAACAAAGTCAAGTAAAATGTTGCATCAATGAAACAGTTAGCATTTGGTGCACAGATTGATGCAAATCAAAAAAAAGGTCTCACTAAAATGAAAAATGGCTTAAAAAAAGTATATGAAAGTCAGGATTTTGAGGATGTTACCCCTACTGCCATGGATCAGCTAGCCTAACGTGATGCACTTGTAGCATCTTAACAAAGATATCCGTATTTCACTCCTGTTCAGCGAAATAATGACGTGTTTAATAATAGGCCAATCTCCGAGTTCAAACCAACAACTTTAAACAATTTTACCTACTAACAACTAAAAAAAGGTTTTGACGTTAATCCTAAAGGTGTAGCCAAGAATTTTATTCAGTAAAGATATCCTCCCAATAGCCTTTAAGCACAATTAAACATCTTATCTCCGCAACAACGTTCACAAATATAAGCAACTATCAAAGCTTAGCAGTAAAAACAAAAACAAAATGTAGCCCTGGTTCAACCCTCAACCATGCCAATAGTGAGAACTGAGGCTCAAAACAAAAGAAATCAAGAAAATGGTGTTGTAAATAATCAGGTCCCATCTCTACAGCAAATATTTTCAGGCTTACCCCAATCCAAACCATTTACAGTAGTTCCGAGTGACCAATCACAACCCCAACCCCAGAATGTTGTCAATATTGCCAACACTATTGCCAATGGTGGCAACAACCGAATCAGTGAATAGTAAGCTCTCTAATCTGCAATGAATGGTGAATAGGCTTCAGGTAATTATGAAGGATAAGAAGGAGGAGAAGAAGAAGGAGAAGAAGAAGAAGGAGACTATGAAGATATTAATCTTAATTCAACTTCAGTGTCAGGTTCCCCATTACCAGGGAAAAAGGGTGGAATTCAAAAGAGAAAAAAGAACCTGAGAGGATCATCTCTATCAAAAATGAACATGTTGAATGCTGCAAATAGACTGGCATCTCGACCTAACCGCTTTATTATGGCATGATTTATAATGATTCAATAGCTAACCCGTATAACATAAATCGCTACAGGGCTTATTAGGGGAATTAAGTAGCAGCAGCGCGCTCAAATGATGGAATAAAAACCGTATTCCCCTGACTAAAAGGTATAGCGACTATTTAAAGACTTGGGAAAACTTGTCAAGGCTGCTTAGCTTCTCAAAAAATCTCAACAACTATATACAATGAACACAATATATGGTGCGGCAGAAAAACTTGTAAAACCTGCTTTATCCCTCAAATTGCAAGATCAGTAAGATATTTTCAAATTAATTCGTCTTTTCAATATCGTTCTCCCAGGTCAACAAGCTCTAAAGCTTAAATCTCAGTTGATTAAAAATAACTCGCCTCAGCCAATAGATTTCATTATGAGAAACACTGTGCTCAATATTCCTAAACGCTCTATGAAAATGTAAATCCCACCTCTTTTATCAACGATCAAATAATAAAACTAGACTATTGGATTCATCGATTAGTATGTTTATGATCAAGAAAAGCTCAAATACTTTTTAAACAAGATCATAATGCAAACTAATACTATGATGACTTAAATAGGCTTAAAACTGGTTCATCATGATCAAATTAAGCCATTTTAGTTTACTCAATACACTTTGCTGACTATTTGGTTCTGTTTCATCAAGTTTACATATCTCCTTCCTGCATAGTACAACGTACAATTTATATTCATGTCTACTATCACTTGGTAATTTTATGGGTAGTCGCTTCCAAAAACTGTGTACTATGATAAAGTTACTGGAGTTGACTATTAATCACTGTACTCTTGCATCATCTGGCTCAGTCTTCTCTTGAACATAATTGGACTAATGGGATATTAGGTATTTCCTCCTTTACTTAACGATGGCTTTTATTAAAAATCCCTTTAGTATACATATTCAGCGTATTCTCAGCATAAAACCCAATTAAAATTGTATAGATCTGACATTGATGGAAAGATTGATCAAATACAAAAATGGTCACGCTTACCAAGGTAACTTATAGCTAAAGTATGCAGCTCCACTTCTACTTCTGTTGAATCCATTATTGATTAATTTTCTCATATTCCTTATGGTGTTTAGTATGTTCGTGCTAACATTGCGAGGATCATATTAGATTCAACCATGATCTTCAATAGTTCTCTTAAGGCAAAGATATCAAACATAATGCAGCTAGTTACAACATTTACTCGATACAGCTCTCTTGGAAAGACTATAATGGATATATTCTCTGATTTTATGGTGAACTACGAGATAATTTATCGAACAATGCATTAATTTGTTTTGACCAAAAATTAGGCTGGTCCTGCAAACTACTTCGACATTTCATTTAAATAAATAATCAGTCAAAAGTAGTCACCAATAACTAAATCTTCTAACACGATATTCAAATAGTTTGTCAGAGACTCAAGGATTTATGATTAAAACAAAAGAAATTTAGCCAGAATTGATGCACTTCAACAATAGAGGAGAACATTAATGTAAGAAATCAGGAGTATTAAAGACAATCAAGCTCGTGATCTCGCCAAATTTAGGGAATAAATCTAAGAATAAGTCAAAGGAAAATATGATATGTTGGACAAGCACCGATATGTAAGCAAAAGACAATTAATGAGTGGAAAATCAAAGTTCTTGAAGAAAATTAATCAACTGTTTGAATCATTGGTTGACATCAAATAATGGAACCAATAAGTGAAGAATTCTCAGGCAACAAAAGCATAATAACTTGCTATAACCGAAGCCAAAAAAAAACTGACCTAATAGTAATTTCAGCACTTCTAAGCGAATCGTCAAATGAATCTATTAGAAAAGGATCGCCAGTATTATGATAACCTTGCAAAATAACTAAAGAATGATGTTTCTCTTGTCAGAAATGGCGTGAAAGAAATTATGTCTGATATCAAAAAGGACCAAAAAGAAATCATGAGGAAAGCTAAATATGATAAAATCGTTTCTCAGCAGCCAACAGAGATCATGCAACGAATATATATGAAAGATCATCCTTATTCCTAATTTTAGCCCTGATTCTGTTTCAAATGTTTCAAAATCTCCTCTGCTAACATTTACATCTATTACTCCCTCAAATTAAATCCAATCCTTGTGACCTGAAGATTTCCTGCATAGTAGTTATAGAAACGCAGTCCATACATTGTCAATCCTTTGTAAATATCTTTTTTCATGACAACTTGTGATATTGGGAATTTTTATATTCCTCCTGTCATTTTTTTCAGACGCTCAAACATTGTAGGGATCTATTTGAGTTAACTTCGTTGTATTTTTACAAATTTGTGATTAAAGTGCTCATTTATGTGCTCTCCAATGTAGACTGTTCCATCTTATTTAGACTTAATACTTAATGATCCAAAAAAAACGATTGCGTCGGCGTTTATTGGAGCTTAGAATTACTTTTGCATGTCAATCGTCACCCTTTTTGCATTGAACATATTCTCCCTGTTGCGTTTTCTCTATGTTTTAGCATATTCAAATCTTGCTTTCTTATATGGTACTTCATCTTGCGTTACAGACTATTCTTCTTCTTGTTTTTTTCTACGAGCAATATCCTCAAATCTCACTTATCTCAACATTTAAAAGAAATAACTTTATAAAAAATCATTCCTCTTCTTC
>CAZIIR010000023.1:6407-11168 GCA_964539475.1 uncultured Candidatus Saccharibacteria bacterium | reverse complement strand
AAGCGCTATCGCCGCCAGGATGAAATCGGGACCCCGGTTTGTGTGACTGTTGACTTCGACACCTTGGAAGATAACACGGTGACTGTTCGCGATCGTGACACTGGAGCTCAGCAACGCGTAAAAATCGATGAATTGGCCACCATGATTGGCCAGTAGGTGGCCAATTGAAACCAGGCGCCAATTGTAGTACGATAAGCACAATAAACTTCTCTTTATGACCCAGAGCCCTGCCCCCCAGCAATTAGTAATCTCGACTGGTACTATTATCCGGACGGTTTTTATCTTGGTGGTGGCTTTCTTGCTTTATCTTTTGCTCGACTTGGTTCTTATTTTACTTACCGCAGTGGTTATTGCCTCGGCCGTGGAACCAGCCACTAGGTGGTTTGGTAAATATCATTTACCTCGCGTTCTAGCGGTCCTCGCGGTTTATTTGTTGTCCTTCTTTCTTATTTTTGGCTTTGTTTATTTCTTTATCCCGCCGCTTTTTGTTGATATTACTCAACTTTCTATCGCTTTGCCTAGTAATGCGACAGACTTGCCTATCTTCGAAAAACTAGGACCCCTGTCTACTTTCTCAGGTGGATTTTTCCCTGGGTTGTCTATTGACTCTATGCTTGCCGATTTACAGTCTGTGCTGGCTAGTTTTTCGGGAGGTACTTTCACCACAGCGAGCAATGTGTTCGGTGGCGCCTTTAGCCTGATTATAATATTGGTCATTTCTTTTTACTTGGCGGTGCAAGAGAAAGGTATTGAGAATTTTTTGCGTATCATTTCACCCCTCCGCTACGAGTCATACATTGTAGATTTGTGGAAGCGTTCACAATACAAGATAGGGCAGTGGATGAAGGGACAATTACTCTTGGGTCTTATTGTGGGAGTGTTGGTGTATTTGGGACTCACTATTTTGGGGGTAAAGTACGCTTTAGTACTAGCCATCCTGGCAGCCCTCTTTGAATTAATTCCAATTTTCGGGCCAATCCTTTCAGCTATTCCGGCGGTTGGTCTAGCTTTGGCTACTAGTCCATCTACTGGCCTTATGGTTATTGGGCTTTATGTTATTATTCAACAGTTTGAAAATCATCTTATTTATCCGCTGGTGGTGAAAAAAATCGTCGGAGTACCAGCGATTATTGTTATTTTGGCCCTGATTGTGGGCGGTCAGCTGGCAGGCTTCTTGGGTATAATTCTCGCGGTGCCACTAGCTACTGTCATTATGGAGCTGGCTCGTGATGCCGAACGACGCAAATTAAATGTTCAATCTTCTCGCGAAAAAACTGTTTAAGGGTTTAAAAGGTAAAGACGAATCTAAAAATAAACCGTTTTACCTTACCACTACTCTGCCTTATGTGAACGCCGATCCACATATTGGTTTTGCGATGGAGCTGGTGCGGGCCGATATTATGGTGCGCTATCAGGCGCTGATGGGACGCGAAGTTTTTTTTAATACTGGCACTGATGAGCACGGCCAGAAGATATATCAGAAGGCGAGCGAAGCGGGGCGTGATGTTCAGACTTATGTTGATGAATATGCGGCGAGGTTTAAAGCCCTCATCCCACTCTTGGGTATTTGGCCGGAAATAAATTTTATTCGTACCACCGACGCCCATCATATTGCGGCAGCCCAGGAATTTTGGCGACGAGTAGATAGGGCTGGTTTTATTTATAAAAAACAATACGAAACCAAATATTGTGTTGGTTGTGAGCTAGAAAAAACTGACTCGGAATTGGAAGAGGGGCGCTGCCCGATTCACCCCGACAAAGAATTAGAATTACGCGCTGAAGAAAATTATTTTTTCAAATACTCGGCCTTTGAACAAAAACTGCTTGACCTGTACACCCAAAACCCGAACCTGGTTCGGCCAGACTTTCGTTTTAATGAAATAAAAAGTTTTGTGGCTGGCGGGTTGCGCGACTTTAGTATTTCGCGGTTAAAGACGAAGATGCCCTGGGGCGTGCCTGTGCCGGGCGATGCCGATCATGTGATGTATGTTTGGTTTGATGCTTTGGTAAACTATATTTCGGCCATTGGTTGGCCTGATGATATGACTAAATTTGAGCGCTGGGCGGTACAGTCCGGCGGAATGGTGCAATATGCCGGCAAAGACAATTTGCGGCCCCAGGCGGGGATGTGGCAGGCAATGCTTTTAGCGGGCGGATTACCTCCGTCCCAAAATATAATAATTAACGGTTTTATTAATGCCGCTGATGGACAAAAAATGTCCAAATCACTAGGTAATACGGTTACTCCTAAAGAGCTGGTTGATGAATTTGGAGTTGAGGCAGTTCGCTATTTTATTGCAAGACATATTAATGATTTTGAAGATTTTGATTTTTCACTCGATAAAATGAAAGAGGGGTATAACGGCAATTTAGCTAATGGTTTAGGTAATCTGGTGAGTCGGATTATGAAAATGGCTAGTACTCATCTTGTGGGGCCGGTGACTGTGCCGGAAAAATCCATACCAGATGGTTTCAAAGACGCTCTAGATAATTTTGAAATCAATCGAGCGACCAATATTGTCTGGGAACATATTGCGGAACTTGATAAAAAAATCCAAGCGACGGAGCCGTTTAAACTAATTAAAACCGACCCAGTTGCCGCCAAGGCGATTATTGCTGAATTGGTGGGCGGCCTTTACACCGTTGGTCGGATGTTGAACCCAATTATGCCGCAAACATCGGTGGCGATTAAATCTTTAGTTAAAGAAAACAAAATGCCAAACACCCCTTTGTTTATTCGCCGAGATTAGTTATGGAAAAACTTCGTCTTATCGATGCCCATGCGCATTTAAATTTTCCTGATTTTGATGTGGATAGGGAAGAGGTGATAGGGCGGATAATAGAAGCTAATTTGGGGGTGGTTAATGTTGGTACTGACCTGGTGACATCGAAAGTTGTGGTAGATTTGGCAAAAAAATATCCGGAATTTATGCGGGCAATAGTCGGTCTACACCCAGCCCACAAAGAAGGGGAAAATATATCTCAAAATATTTTTTGTCACTCAGATTATTTAGTTTTAGCTAAACAAAAAGAAGTGGTAGGTATTGGTGAATGCGGGTTGGATTATTTTCATTTAAGCGAAGAGACAAAAGAAAGGCAAAAAGAAATTTTTGTTCAGCATATCCAGCTGGCGAAAGAAGTGGGTAAGCCACTTATGCTCCATATTCGGTCCGGTAAAAATGGTCCCTCGGCTTATGAAGATGCTCTAGAAATATTAAAAGCGGAAAAAGTGGAGCGAGGCGACGTGCACTTTTTTGCTGGAAGTTTAGCTGAAGCTAAGGCCTTTTTAGAATTAGGTTTTTACGTATCTTTTACTGGCGTTCTAACCTTTACCTCTGATTACGACGAAGTGGTAAAATTTGTACCGCTTGACCGGCTGTTGGTGGAGACCGATTGCCCTTATGTTGCGCCGACCCCGAACCGAGGTAAGCGCAATGAACCAGTATTTGTGCTGGCTGTGGCCGAGGCGGTAGCCCGGATAAAGGGGATACAATTAGAAGAAGTTTGTCACCAAACGACCCTTAATTGGCAAGCCCTTTTTGGTCGAAAAGGCGATTTTTGACATTAGGGCCAGTCTCTGGTAGGATACCCATACTAATATTATGATAGATAAAAATATGACTGATTTAGATAAAAAAGACCCGAAAGTTTATGAGTTGGGCTACCTAGTAGTGCCTTTTGTGGCCGAAAGCGAAAAAGACGCTTTGGTGAAGAAAGAGATTATCAGTGTTATTGAAAAAAATGATGGTAAAATCATTAGCGAATTAGCCCCGACAATGCGTCGCTTGGCTTACTCGATTCGCAAGATGATTAATAACAAGTATAGTATTTTCACTGATGCTTTCTTTGGCTCGATTAAATTTGAGACCACTCCGGATATGGTGGAGGGAATAAATGCTACTTTGCGCAAATCAGATATGGTGGTGCGTCACTTATTGATCGAGGCGGCTAAGCCGGCCTTGGTTAAAGCTAAAGCCCCTTCGGTCGCACCGGCGGACACAACAGTGTCAGAAGAACCAAAAGAAGCTGAAACCCTATCAGCTGACGAGCTACCTACTACCGGGACTATTGATAAAGAAATAGACGATCTATTGGTCGCTTAAATATAAAAATATGTATCTAAACAAAGCAATCTTAATCGGCAACCTGACTCGTGACCCAGAGGAGCGCCAGCTACCTTCGGGAGCGGCTGTGACTAGCTTTAGTGTGGCCACCAATCGGGTCTGGAAAGATAAAAATGGGGCCAAGCAAGAAGATACTCAATATCACAATGTTGTGGTATTTGGGCCTCAGGCTCGCAATTGTGCCCAGTACTTGCGCAAAGGTAGCTCGGTCCTGGTAGAGGGTCGTATGCAGACTAGAAGCTGGGACGCCCCAGACGGTAGCAAAAAATATCGGACCGAAATAATTGCTGACCGGGTTCAATTTGGCAATCGGCCGACTGGGGATAGTGGGTACAACCAAGCGGGAGCTACGGCCCCAGCGGCAGCTGATAATAAGCCGGAGATGGATAGTATTGATTACCCTGACGAAGAGATCAACCCTGAAGATATACCATTTTAATTAAGATTAGAATATGGATAAAAATAATAAAAAACAATGTCATTTTTGTTTGGCTAATACCAAAGATATTGACTACAAAGATATCGAAAGTTTAAAGCTGTTTCTCGATGGCCATTCGCGCATTATTAAGCATAAAAAATCTGCTATTTGCTCGCGCCACCAAAGAAAGCTCTCGACCGCAATCAAGCGCGCTCGCTT
>CAZIIR010000023.1:0-6307 GCA_964539475.1 uncultured Candidatus Saccharibacteria bacterium | reverse complement strand
GGGCTAAATCATTAAAACTAAAAACCCCCGCAAGCTTCGCTTGCGGGGGTTTTTAGTTTTGTTAAATTTAATTTTTATGACCGACTGGAATATTCCCCGGTCTCAGTATTTATCTCCACAATATCGCCTTCGTTTACAAACAGGGGAGAGTTGACGGTGGCCCCTGTTTCCAACACGATTTGTTTGGTGCCTCCCTGCACAGTGTTGCCTCTTACCGCCGGAGCGGCTTCTTTTACTTTCAGCTTAACTTTAATCGGAATACCCAGACCAATTGGTTGACTATCAAAAGATAGTAGCTGGACCAGGTCATTAGGTCGAACATAGATTATTTTGTCTGCGACGAGCTCGGTGGGGAGTTGAAATCGTTTGGCTGGATCGCTTTTTTCACAAAACCAATATTCACCTTTGTTGCTATAAAGATATTTAATATCACGACTTTCGATTTCGGCTTCGTTTACTTTCTCGCTCTGGTGAAAAGCCTGTTCAATAACCTTGCCGGTAATAAGGTTTTTCAACTTAGTTTGGTTGACTGGTTTTCGCTGTTGTTTGCGAAAGACATGAGAGTCAATAACTTCATAGGGTTCGTCCTGCCAAACAATAACTTTGCGCAGGCGAATTTCATTGTATTCAAGCATAATAATTTAATTTCTGAATCAGTAATCTAATCGGCCATATTTTTCCTTATCTTTTTCTCAATCTCACTTTTTAGTTTAGGATTTTCTTTTAGATAAGTACGAGCGGCATCATAACCTCGGCCGAGGGCAATCTTTTCACCCCCGTCGGTGGTGTAAGAATAAGATGCGCCAGACTTGCCGATTAAATCATATTTTTCACCCAAAGCAAGCATTTCGCCTTCAGGTGAAATGCCCTCGTTATAAAGTACATCAAACTCGGCCGTTTTAAACGGGGCAGCCACTTTGTTTTTTACGACTTTTACCCGTACTCGGCCACCTACCACCTCTTCACCTTTTTTGATTTGGGCGATCCGCCGAATATCTAGTCGAACCGAAGAGTAAAATTTCAGCGCTTTACCACCTGGGGTAGTTTCCGGGTTGCCGAACATTACACCAATTTGCATCCGAATCTGGTTGATAAAGATGACGACGGTTTTAGATTTGGCCACAATCGCAGTCATTTTGCGTAGAGCCTGAGACATAAGCCGAGCTTGCTTGCCGACGTGGTAAGCACCAACATCGCCCTCGATCTCATCTTTTGGGGTAAGGGCGGCCACTGAATCAACAACGATAATATCAATTTTACCTGAGCGGATCAGACTTTCTACTATTTCCAAAGCCTGCTCGCCATAATCGGGTTGAGAGATAAGAAGTTGGTCAATTTTCACTCCTAATCGTTTGGAATATTCTGGGTCAAGGGCATGTTCGGCATCAATAAAAGCACAAACCCCACCGAGTTTTTGAGCCTCAGCAATCATATGTAGAGCCAAAGTGGTTTTTCCCGAAGATTCTGGCCCGAATATTTCAATAACCCGTCCGCGGGGGACTCCGCCAATACCGAGGGCTAAATCGAGACCTAGTGAGCCGGTGGGAATAGCGTTTACATTGACCTTTGGTTTTTCACCCAGCTTCATTATGGATTCATCACCAAAACGGGATTGGATTGATTTTATTGTATCTTCAATACTACTATTGTCGCTTGCTTCACTTTTCTTAATCGGTTTTTTAGGCATATACAGGTAAGTTTAACTTTGGTAAATTAGCCGAATTTGAGTTGATACTTTACGGCCAAAAGCGTCGGTAGCTTTCAGGGTCAGTATATTATAGCCAGAAAAGAGGAGCAATGGCTCGCTAAAACGGCCCTCATTGTCGGTAAAGATTTGGCGGTCATTCATATAAATCTTAGAAATCCGCTTGGCCCGCCCTTTTACTACTGCTAGTTCCTGTGTGTAAATACTGCCGGGAGTTGGAGCCAGTACCTCAATTGAGGGACCTTTTAGAATATCGGCCATTTTAAAACTGGCGTAGGTAATACAAAATATCAAAACCAGCACCATCGAGAGGAGGGGTAGATGACGCCGGTTAAATATTTTAAGTAAAGGCATAATTAGAAGTTTAAAAATTAGCGGCAGTACCTTTTTGGTTTACTGCTCGCCCAACTAGCAAAGAACCAAATCTATTCAAGATCAGATGGGGCCGAAGGGTTGGCTTCCCGGTACACCTCGCGCGGTTTAGCGCCGTCACCAGCCCCAATAACCCCGCGTTCTTCTAACATATCAAGGAGGCGGGCCGCCCGAGCATAACCCACTTTAAGTTTGCGTTGGAGATAAGAAGCAGAGGCTTTTCCTGCTTCCATTACTGCCAGACGAGCGTCTTCGTATAAATCGTCATCATCACCGCCGGCGTCTAAGGCAGTGGAAAAGAGCGCTCCGCTTGGGGTCTCCGCCTCAAGACTAATTTCATCTGGTAACTGGTCGGCGTACTGTTCAGTGAGAAAACCAACAACCTTTTTTACTTCTTGTTCGGAAATATAAGCTGATTGGAGGCGAATAGGCTTGGACATTTCGCCAGATAAATACAACATATCGCCGGCCCCTAAAAGTTTTTCGGCCCCAGGAGTGTCGAGGATAGTCCGCGAATCAATCTGTGAAGCGACTTGTAAGGCGATACGAGTGGGAATATTGGCTTTGATTAGGCCGGTAATAACCTCGACCGAGGGTCGTTGGGTCGAGAGCATAAGGTGAATACCCACTGCGCGCGACATTTGAGCTAGACGCACAATCGCAGCTTCTAGTTCACGTGGATAGGCCTGCATAATATCGGCGAGCTCGTCGATAATAATAACAATATAAGGCATTTGTTCGATAACGGCGTCTTCATCGCTCGATTTTTTAAGGGCCGGCTCGAGGACATTGCTATGATAAGATTGAATATCACGAACGGCTTCTTTTTCTAAAATATCATATCGCCGATCCATTTCTTTGGCGGCCCAACGGAGGGCAACAATCGCTTTTTTGGCATCAGTTATGACAGGTGTTAGAAGGTGGGGAATTTTGTTGTACAAGGTAAGTTCCACCCGCTTTGGGTCAATCATAATAAATCGGAGTCTTTCTGGTGGGTTACGGTAAAGCAGGGAAGTGATTAGGGTATGAATAGCTACTGATTTACCCGAGCCGGTGGTACCGGCGATTAACATATGAGGGGCTTTGGCGACATTGGTAAATTGAGCTAGGCCCGAAATTCCCCGACCTAGGCCAACTAAAAGAGGGTGGCCTGAGCTGGCAAATTCTTTGGCTCCCAAAATTGAAGCTAGACCGACGGTGGTTTTTTGACTGTTCGGAATTTCGATACCAACTAATGACTTGCCGGGGATTGGGGCCTCGATACGTAAAGGGTGAGCGGCTAAAGCTAGAGACAGGTCGTTTTGGAGGTTTACAATGCGGGCTAGTTTTACCCCCTCGGCGGGTTTTAGGGCATAGCGCGTAATCGATGGACCAATAGATATTTCGTCCATCTCGACGTTGATACCAAAATTTGCCAAAGTTCTTTTTATAATATTAGAGTTGGCTTTAATATCGCCTACTCCAGGTTTACCGGAATCTTTCGATAATAGACTAAGAGGTGGGGGAGTAAATTCTTTGCCTCGCCGGGAAAAACCTCTCAACGAAGCAAATAAGCCACTTTCGGCATCAGTCTTGGCTCCAGCTGTTCCTGAAAGTGAGGCTGGGGCGGCTACGGGGTGCCCTGATTCTTCGTCTTCCGTGTCATTTCCATTATGAATAGTTGGTTCTTTTTCTATGGAGGTGTTTTTTTCCAATTCGGCCTCCTCTTCGTCGGTTTTTTTGCCCCACAATCTGAAGCCAAATAATTTTGGGTCTAGAGTGAGGTGGGTTTCAAACATTACAAAGACACCAATTAGGGCCATGGTGATTAAAATAACGAGACTAGAGTATAGGTCAAAAAATTTTAGTAAAGGAGTAGAAATAAGATTGCCTACGATACCGCCACTTTTTTCACTACCGAGCACCACATTTACCAACCCGAGACTGGAGACAAAAAGAAGTAGGCCTCCAATCAGGCGGTGGGTAACAAAGTTTGGTCGGGCTGTTTTCATAAATGAAATACCGACGACTACAAAAATAAGAGGAATCAAAAAGAAGCCAGCTCCGAAGAGATAGTCGAGACCGCCGTAGGTATACTCGCCGGCCACTCCGGCTTTGCCCAAGCTCGAAAGGAGAAAGAAAATACCACAGGCAATAAATATGACCGCTAGTATTCCTTGCTTAGTTTCCGTGCCTAACCCTGAAAGTAGGGGGGCTACGAGTTCCTTGTCTTCTTTTTTTCGTCTGCCCATAGGTTTTTTAGGCTACCCGATATGGGTGGCCACTGATACTCAAATTATACCAGATTGGCGCCCTTATTTAAACCAGTCAATATTTTAACTGTTAATAAATATGGCTAAAAATAAGGACAAAATAACCAAAGGACGGGAGAGTATTGGACAAAATAAATGTCTGATATATAATAGACGATATAAGACAGGGTTTGTAAAGGTCAAAAAGACAACCATTAAAGACTCTAACAGACAGGTTGTATTGGCCAATAATAACCAAAAGACACTATGTCTATTAAAGATACATATATGACCGCTAGAGCTGTAAATTTTTTGCCGGAACAGGCCTCTTTTGTTTTGGCTAAAAACCAAAGACTAACCTCCGCTATGTATATGGTTACCAATCTGTTTCCGGATGTTGAACCATTGAAGTGGAAATTGCGAGACCTGTCTCTTTCTCTTTTGTCCGAAATCAATATTTTCTTCGGCCCTATTAGTCAAGGTGTCCTTGATTCTAATTTTTTGCCCGAGAAGTCATTTAAAATTTTGGAGGATATTTTGTCCTATATATCAGTGGCTTTGTCTGATGGAAATATTTCCCCAATGAATCTACAAATCTTGAAGCAAGAATATGAATCTTTAAAAAATATTATTTTGGCGGACACTAATACTCAAAATTTTTCCGCCTTTGTTTTGGCAGGTGAAGCCTGGTCAGTTAAAAATATTTCAGCACCGACAGAAAGAATCTCAGTGGAAGATAAAATAAAAGAACAACCAGCGGTTTCTTCCACCCCACTTACCAAGTCTTCTTTCGCTCCAACTTCTAATCAAAATGTTGCAAGAAAAGTAGTAGCTGTGTCGTCTGAACTAGGTGATAGAGGAGGGCGCAAGGAGTCCATCAAACAGTTCCTTAAAGGACGTGATTGGACATCTATAAAGGACATCTCTCGCTCTATTCCTGATTGTAGTGTAAAAACTGTTCAACGAGACTTGGTAGAATTGGTAAATTTAGGGGCTTTAGAAAAAGTAGGTGAGAGGCGCTGGAGTCGTTACCGGCTCATTGGTTAGTCAGACTATCCCAGAATATCCAAATCTAATTGACTTTTTGCCTATTTTGGGTATACTTTACGACAGCAAATCTAATAGTCTAAAATTAGTTTTTTCGGACAAGACTAGGACGTAGCTAGTGATAAAGTAGAGAAAAAACAATATCTCTACTGATATATTCACGCTACTTATCCACAGAGAACAAAAGCCTTGTTTGCAGGTAAGTCCCTAAAATACTATAATTTTAAACAAGTACCTCTTGGTACCCAATTGTTCGTTGAAAATTAAATAGAGAATAAAAAAATTCTGTAATTTACCGATCCGATTTTGTTATGGCTGTTAGAGACCGCAAGGCAGACCAATCTATTGTTATTAAATCCGCTGACTGGTGTAAAAATTGGCCGGCGGGGTTAATAAAAAAATAATTATCAATGATGCTAAGTTGTAAGGTTATTGTGAATCTTAGAACTTATGCATTGATAAGTTTGTTGCTGATAATAGGCGGGGCACATGTCGATGTGTACCTCGATACACTTGTCAGTGATAAACAGATTCAATTACAAGTTGAATTATAAGTAATATTTATTCGTTACAAAAAAATATGACAAATGTTAAAAAAGCTGTAGCGCTTGTAGCCGGTTTGGCTGCTGGTGTTATGGTGTTTGCCGCAGTGGCCGCTCCGGCTCCTGCACAGGCAGACGCAACTCAAGACCAGATCAATGCCCTTTTGGCACAGATCGAAGCCTTGAAGGCATCCATGGGGGGTTCAAGTTCTGCTAGTGTTACTTTCACTACAGATCTTACTATTGGCTCAACAGGGCCTCAGGTAACCGCTCTTCAGACTTGGCTTATGGGTAAGGGTTTTGCTATTCCAGCTGGTGCTACCGGTTACTTCGGTGCCCAGACTCAGTCAGCCCTTGCTGCTTATCAGGCTGCTAACGGTATTGTTCCTGCTGCTGGTTACTTTGGTCCA
>CAZIIR010000022.1:8095-13185 GCA_964539475.1 uncultured Candidatus Saccharibacteria bacterium | reverse complement strand
GCGATGTTTACAGATTAATCCTTGGGAGTCGACCAAGGCAAAATTTTTCATTCCAGCACTGAGTAAAAGTTTAGTAATCGCCATACCGGCAGCACCGGCACCAGCCACTACTATTTTTATAGCATCAAGTTTCTTTTCGGTAACCTTTAAAGCATTTAAAAGACCAGCTAAAACCACAATGGCGGTACCGTGTTGGTCGTCGTGGAAAACGGGTATCGGTAAAATTTGTTTCAGGCGTTCTTCAATTTCAAAACATCGCGGGGCAGAAATGTCTTCCAAGTTGATACCACCAAAAGAGGGGGCGATGGCGACAATAGCTTTAATGATTTCTTCCGTGTCTTGCGTTGATAGGCAGATTGGCACCGCGTCGACATTACCAAATTCTTTAAACAAAATCGCCTTACCTTCCATTACGGGCATAGCGGCTTCTGGTCCGATATTACCTAGGCCAAGCACCGCCGAACCGTCGGTTATGACGGCGACGGTGTTGCCAACATTGGTGTAGGTGTTTAACTTGGTTTTGTCCTCGGCAATAGTGGTACAAACAGTGGCCACGCCAGGGGTGTAAGCCAAACTCAAATCCTTGCGGGTTTCTAGTGGTACTTTGGACTTGGTTTCCAGTTTGCCCCGGTGTTTTTGGTGTAATTCAAGTGATGATTCGCCGATATTCATATTGGTCTATTGTATCTTATACACTCTTTTTCTACTAAATATTACGGGCCTTTTCAGATTGACTTTTACCCCCAAAGTCTGGTAGTATTTAGAGGTGCCCCGCGGGGCTTTTTTAATACAACAAAATTATGTCATTCATTAACTATCTCAAATCAACTAAGGGCGAGCTAAAGCACGTCAACTGGCCTACTCGTCAGCAGGCGGTACTTTATACCGTTATTGTTATTGCGATTTCTATTGTCACTGGTGTTTACCTAGGGGTGCTTGATTTTGGTTTTACTTCACTAGTTAAAGGCTTTATTATCTAACTTTTTTGTATGGCTAAACAAGAACTTGATCAGGGGCGAAATTGGTATGCAATTCACACCTATGCTGGTTATGAAAACGCGGTAGCCCGCAACCTAAAGCAACGTATTGAATCGCTGGGGATGGAGGACAAGATTTTTAATGTTCTTGTGCCATCTGAAAAAAAGGTAAAAATCAAAGCCGGCAAGCGGGTGACTGAGGACGAGAAAATTTACCCAGGGTATGTGTTGGTAGATATGGTAGTAACCGATGACTCTTGGTATGTGGTCCGCAATACCCCCCGGGTAACTGGCTTCATTGGTTCGGGCGTAATCCCAGTACCTCTCGAAAAGTCGGAAGTAGAAGAGCTATTCCGTCGTATGGGAGATGATTCAACTAAACATACTATTGACCTCACTATCGACGAAGCGGTGGTGGTTATCGACGGGCCATTTAAGGAATTTGAAGGTAAGGTCAGTGAGATAGACACCGAACGAGGCAAAGTGAAGGTTTTGGTGTCGATGTTTGGTCGCGAAACACCAGTAGAGTTGGATTTCCTTCAAGTTAAGAAGATTTAGTCTCTTCTTGCCAATATCACTTTAATATAGTAGATTTCTATCACTATGGCCGACAAAAAAGTTATCAAAAAGGTAAAACTCCAAATCCCAGCCGGGGCGGCTAATCCAGCGCCACCAGTCGGACCAGCTCTTGGTCAGGCGGGCGTCAACATTGGCGAGTTCGTCAATCAGTTCAACAGCCGAACTCAGGAGATGAGAGGGGATATTATTCCAGTAGAAATTTCGGTTTACGAAGATCGTAGTTTCGACTTTATATTAAAAACCCCACCAGCTTCACGCCTTATTCTAAAAGCGATTGGTGTAGAAAAAGGTTCTGGTAAAAATACAACCAAGAAAGCTGGTACTATTACTAAGGCTCAAATCAAAGAAATTGCTGAAAAGAAAATGGTAGACCTAAACGCTCACGACCTCGAGGCGGCGATGAAAACTATTGCCGGGACCGCTCGTTCAATGGGAGTTGAGGTAAAATAAATAACCAAAGCAACAAAAAAGCGCCTGAAAAAGGCGCTTTTTTGTTGCGACCTTTTATAAGAGACTTGTCAATTCTTTCGCTTGATTTTACTTCAGTTATAATAAGCCCAATGACAAACCCCTCAGTACCAAATGAAGAGAAGTATGTTCGCCCAAGTTGGGACGAATATTTTTTAAAGATAATGGAGGCGGTCAGTAGTCGAGGGACTTGTGACCGTGGGCGCTCGGGTTGTGTGATTGTAAAAGATAAAAGAATACTATCGACCGGCTATGTGGGTTCGCCGATGGGCCTACCTCATTGTGATGAAGTGGGTCACGAGATGCATATGGTTACCACCGAAGATGGTAAAGAGTCGCGCCACTGTATTCGCACTACCCATGCTGAACAAAATGCTATTGTGCAGGCAGCGCGCATTGGGGTACCACTGGTCGACTCGGTTTTGTATTGCAACATGACGCCGTGTTATGTTTGCGCCAAAATGATTATCAATGCCGGCATTAAGAGGGTAGTGGCTCGCAAAGATTATCACGCCGGAGGTAGAAGTAAGGAAATTTTAAAGGAGGCCGGCGTGCAATATGATCTCGTTAATAATGAAGTTGAGTCTTATAAAGATATTTGAATATGGCTGTCATTACTAAAAACGAGATTTTAGACAGAATAAAAAAAGGGGAAATTGGTTTTGAGCCAATGGTGGATGGTTTTCAGTTGCAACGACATGCGGTTGACCTACGTCTTGGTTATGTTTTTTCCTTGCCCCAAAGTTGGCGGTTGTCAGCCAAAGGTCGCGAAGCTTTAAATATTGATTATACGCGCAAAATTGATGCACGATTATTTGAAAATATCGAGTTGAAGGCAGGGCAGTATTTTGAATTGTTGCCCCAGGAATATGTTTTAGTGTCCGTACTAGAAAAAGTGAAATTGCCGGCCGATTTGATGGCGGTAATGTACCCGCGGTCCTCGACTAATCGCAAAGGTTTGTCGGTCGACCTGACGGGTATTATTGATGCCGGGTACGAGGGGTCGCTGACTATTCCGATTAGAAACAATACTGTCTCACAGGTAATCAGGCTTTATCCTGGTGAACGGATTTGCCAGTTGGTTTTTGAGGAACTTTGTACTGAGGTGGCAGAGGGTCGCAAGAGTAAATATCATAAACAAAAAACTGGTATTTACGTGCCCGACAAAGAGGAGGAAATAAAACTGGTTTCTAGTGGAAAAATTGAATTATTAAAAAAGCGTTACCCAATAAAATAAAAATATGAAAACATTTGTCTACGATGAATTTAGTCCAGAGGACATCGCTATGATGCAGGCTCTTTATTCACGTAGTGCAGATAGTGTGGAAGAACATGCGACCAAGGTAAAGCAAGTGGGCTCGGGTAAATTTATGGAGCGATTTTATGTTGGCTATGGTCACGCTTCCATTGCCGACTGTGGTAGTACGACAATTTTTATCGAGGGAGTGAGTATGTTGGTGGCTAAAGCGATTCAGGATTGGCCCCTGTATTCTGGCCAGGAGACCAGCTCGCGTTATATTGACTTTGCCCAACAGGAAATAAAAGACCCACTGGGGACCGACGCGTCGAAAGCCATAATGAAAGACTGGATTGATTTTTATACCACGAGTCGTGAACAGTTGATTGAATACTTGAAAAAACGTTACCCGCGTCGCCCCGATGAAGAGGAGACTGTGTACGACAAAGCCATAGTCGCACGCTCTTTTGATATTTTGCGGTCTTTTTTGCCGGCAGG
The DNA here is from genome assembly GCA_964539475.1 of uncultured Candidatus Saccharibacteria bacterium. Classification (GTDB taxonomy): domain Bacteria; phylum Patescibacteriota; class Minisyncoccia; order Phycocordibacterales; family XYD1-FULL-46-19; genus XYD1-FULL-44-32. The sequence continues at coordinate 9,426 of CAZIIR010000022.1, read as the reverse complement.
CGCTACCACTCAGTTGTCTTGGCACACCAACTTGCGTCAGGCAGCCGACAAGCTGGCGCTTTTGCGATATTACCCGCTAGAGGAAGTACGAGATGTGGCACAAAATATTCACGACAAACTAAAAGAAAAATATCCAAGCAGTTTTTCTCATAAAGAGTACGACGAGCAAGAAAAATATCGCCAAGAAGTGGTGGCCGAACATACTTTCTATCGGACCAATGTTTGCAATCCTAATTTTATTTATTCCACCACTATTAACCCGCAGGCCCTAGCTGTCTATAAAGAGGTTCTAGCCAGTCGACCAGCCAAAACCAATTTGCCTCATTTTTTGACTGAACTTGGCACGGTGACTTTTGAATTTCCGCTTGATTTTGGTTCATTTAGAGATATTCAGCGCCATCGACACGGAGTATGTCGTATGCCTCTACTTACCCCAAATTGTGGTTTCAACGACTGGTATCTAAATCAATTGCCCGATGATTTACGTTTAGCAGCCCTTGATCTAATCAAGAAGCAAACGCTAGCTATAAATAATTTAGACACGACCGATGAGGTCAGACAGTATTATGTAGCAATGGGTTTTAATACAATTTGTCGCGTGACCTATGGTTTGCCGGCGGCGGTGTACACCGTGGAACTACGGTCGGGCAAGCTGGTACACCCGTCGCTACGCAAAGTGGCCCACCAAATGCACTATGGCCTAAAGGCTTTGTTTCCAGACCTTGTACTTCATTCTGACCTCGAGCCAGATGGGTGGGATGTGCGCCGAGGGTTGCAAGATATCAAAGAAAAAACTAACTAAAAATTAAAATGAAAGACAAACAGATTGAAAAATTGATTGAGACTGAAAAAAAACGACAGAAAAAAGTAATCAATTTGATTGCTTCGGAAAACTATGTGTCAAAAGATGTACTGATAGCTCTTGGTTCAGAGTTAACCAACAAATATGCGGAGGGTTACCCAGGGGCGCGCTATTATGGTGGCAACGAGATTGTCGACAAGCTAGAGAGTTTGTGTCAGGAGCGGGCCTTAAAACTTTTTAAATTAAATAAGAAGCAATGGGCGGTAAATGTTCAACCACTCTCTGGTTCGCCAGCCAATACCGCGGTCTATCTAGCTTTGGTGCCAGTGGGAGAAAAAATAATGGGTATGACTTTGTCTGACGGTGGGCACCTTACTCATGGATACAAGGTGTCGGTAACGGGTAAAGTGTGGCAACAAGTGCCATATGGTGTAGACGCTAAAACCGAAACTATTGATTATGAGGAAGTGCAAAAAATTGCCAACAAAGAAAAGCCAAAAGTAATCGTGGCTGGTTTTACTGCTTACCC
>CAZIIR010000022.1:6506-7995 GCA_964539475.1 uncultured Candidatus Saccharibacteria bacterium | reverse complement strand
GTGGTAAAAAACGCGGCGGTTTTAGCTAAAGAACTAAAGCGACTAGGTTGGCGACTAGTGTCTGGTGGTACTGATTCACATTTGATATTACTCGATACCTGGATGGAGGGTAAAGGACTTGGGGGAAAGGAGGCAAGTGACAAACTCGAGCAGGCCGGGATTATTGTAAACAAAAATACTATACCGGGTGACAAGCGTAGTCCGGTGGACCCTTCGGGTATTCGGCTGGGAGTAGCAGCGGAAACTACTTGTGGTAAAAAAGAAAAAGATATGGTGAAACTAGCAGAAAAAATTGATAAGATTTTACGAGAAAAATGAAGATTTATTTTGCTGGATCAATCAGAGGGGGAAGGAGTAAAGCCGAAGATTATGCCAAGATAGTAAGTTTTTTGTCTGGTTTCGGACAAGTATTAAGTGAACACGTAGGTCGCCTAGATTTATTGACTTCCGGCGAGGAAAGCAAGCCTGATAGTTATATTTTTGACCGCGATATACGCTGGATTGAGGAGTCGGATGTTTTAATCGCTGAAGTTAGCGAACCAAGTCTGGGGGTTGGTTATGAAATAGCTTATGCAGAAAAACAAGGTAAACCAGTCCTTTGTCTTTATCAGGAAAATTCGGACAAAAAATTATCGGCAATGTTGGGAGGTAATAAGAGAATAAAAATTATCACCTACAAAGACATAGATAGCTTACAATCACTTATTGCTAAATTTTTAAAAGAATTATATATATGAAAAAAGGCAAATTGATTGTTGTCGATGGTATCGACGGTTCAGGTAAAGCAACTCAGGTTAAAATGTTGGCGGAACGGTTGAAAACAGCGGGACATAAAGTGAAAACCATAGATTTTCCTCGTTATTATGATAATTTTTTTGGTAAGTTAATTGGTGAATATTTATCAGGAATGTATGGGGACTTTACCGAAATCGACCCGCGAGTGGGTTCGCTTTTGTATGCCGCCGACCGCTTTGAGTCTAGTAAGGATATCAAAAAGTGGTTAGACGATGGCTACTTGGTTTTGTCAGATCGATACACCTCATCTAATGAAATTCACCAAGGAGGAAAAATTTTCAACTCGCGAGCCCGACAAGAATTTTTAAAGTGGCTTGAAAAAATGGAATATGGGGTATTTGCTATTCCAAAACCAGACCTTATTATTTTACTTGATGTACCGTTTGAAGTAAGTAAGCAGTGGTTGGAAAATAAAATAACGAGACGTAGTAAAAAATATTTAAAGGGGCGTCGCGATGTCGCTGAAGATAATTTGCATTATCTTAAAACTTCTCGTGACTGTGCGTTGTGGCTTGCTACGCATAATAAAAATTGGGCCAAGATTGAGTGTTGTAAAAAAATGGTTTGTATGTCACCCGATGAAGTTAGCGAAAAAGTTCTAGACATTGTTAGCAAAAGACTAAAATTAAATCGCCGTGGAGCTTAAACTAAAAATTAAAAAATTAAATCCGGAAGCCAAACTGCCGAGCTATGC
>CAZIIR010000022.1:0-6406 GCA_964539475.1 uncultured Candidatus Saccharibacteria bacterium | reverse complement strand
AGCTTAAACTAAAAATTAAAAAATTAAATCCGGAAGCCAAACTGCCGAGCTATGCTCACCTGGGGGATGTAGGGCTAGATATGTTTGCTCTCGAAGACTATGTATTGCAACCAGGCGAGAGAAAAATATTTTTTGTCGGTTGGGCGGTGGAGTTTCCAGCTGGTTTCGCGGCGATAGTAAAAGACAAAGGGAGTCTACCTAAAAATGGAGGGGTTCACACTATGGGTGGAGTGTTTGATGCGGGCTATCGAGGGGAATACAATGTCAATTTGATCAACCTAGGGGCGGAACCATATGAAGTCAAAAAGGGTGACAAAATAGCCCAGTTGGTCATTTTCCCGGTGGTAATAGCAGATATCGAGGAAGTAGCCGAGCTTGGCGATTCGGCCCGAGGGGAGGGCCGGTTTGGCTCGACCGGACGGCAATAATTTTGCTTTAAAAGATACCGTAAATAACCCTATACAAGGGGGTTTTTTGTGATATATTTGACCTAATGATACGTTCTAATATTGAAAAAGCCCTAGTCGAAGAGCTGAAAAATCTTGGTGTTCGTGGCCCTAAGGTTGATCTAGAACATCCGGCCGACCCAGCCTTGGGTGACTATGCGACCAATATCGCCCTAATTTATGCCAAGAAAATTGGTGCCAACCCTATTGAGTTGGCGGGCAAAATTGTTCAAGGGCTGAAAACGCGCCACTTTCCCGAAGTAGAAAAAATTACAGTGGCTGGTTTTGGTTTCATTAACTTTTACCTGAAGCCTCAGTTTTTTGAGCAGGGGATAAAAGATATTTTAGCTAACGAAAATTTTGGTCAAAACAATCGACTCAAAAAACAAAAAGTAATGGTGGGTTACACTGACCCTAATCCGTTTAAAATTTTTCATATTGGTCACCTAATGGCCAATGCTATTGGCGAAACTATCGCCCGACTTTTAGAGTGGAACGGGGCCGAGGTGAAGCGGGCTTGCTACCAAGGTGATGTTGGTTTACATGTGGCAAAAGCTATTTATGGTTTGCAAAAAAAAGGTGGGTCTTGGTGGAAGGAAAAGTTTTTTGGTAGTGTGACTAGCCGAGTAACTTACCTGGGGGCGGCCTATGCTTTTGGGGCCACTGAATATGAAAAAGACAAAAGTATTCAAAAGGAAATTGCGGAATTGAATAAAAAAATCTACGAACGTTCAGATGGTAAGATTAATCGTTTGTATGACACTGGCCGGCAGTGGAGCCTAGACTATTTCGAGACCATTTATAAAAAGTTGGGAACAAAATTTGATTTTTATTTTTTTGAATCAGTCACGGGCCCTTTCGGTAAAGAGTTAATAAATGAATTTTTGAAAAAGGAAGTTTTTACTGAAAGCGACGGGGCGATTGTTTTTAAAGGTGAGGCTCACGGTTTACACACTCGCGTTTTCCTAAACTCACAGGGTTTGCCAACTTACGAGGCTAAGGAGTTGGGCTTAGCTAAACTAAAATATGACCAATATCCTTACGACTCATCGGTCGTGGTAACTGGCAACGAGATCGACGGTTACTTCAAGGTTATTAAAAAGGCGATGGAGTTTGTTTTTCCTGACTTAGAGAAAAAAACTACTCATATCTCACATGGTATGTTGCGCCTTCCTACTGGCAAAATGTCTTCACGGACAGGGGACGTGGTGGCCGCTGAAGACTTGTTACAAGAAGTGGAAGGTAAGGTACAGGAAAAACTAAGCGACCGGTCTTTGTCTTGGGACAGTAAAAAAGAAATTGCCGAAAACGTTGCTGTGGCCGCCCTTAAATTTTCCATTTTAAAACAGGCACCGGGGCGCGATGTAATCTTTGATTTAGAAAAATCGGTTTCTTTCGAGGGCGATTCGGGCCCGTATTTACAGTACACCGCAGTGCGGGCGAAATCGGTCTTAGTTAAAGCCGAAGGGGAGGAGCTAAGTCCTAAAGCTGTTCGACCAGCTGGGGAAGTAGTTTTACTAGAAAAACTCTTATACCAGTTTCCGGAAGTGGTAGAGCGGGCAGGTCGCGATTATGCGCCTCAATACATAGTTACTTACTTACTGGAAGTAGCCGCGGCTTTCAATGGTTTTTATGGGGCGAATAAAATAATTGATACCGACAATCCGGCAGTGTCGGCTTGGCGTCTGGCGTTGGCACAAGCGACACGGACAGTGCTCTCAAATGGACTAACAATTTTGGGGATGCGGGTGCCGAGCGAAATGTAGGTCGCTCACCTCTCTTCCTTTTCCAAACACAGAAAAATCTCCAGCGCTGATTTTTCTTCTGCTCCAGCGGGGCCGTTTGGCCTCGTGCCCGCTGGCACAAAATATAAAAGGCCAAAACCCTGCCGGCCCGCACCTCCGCAAGGTTTGGAAAAGGAAGAAGGTTCGCTGGGTTGGGAAAATTAGAGGCAGGCTCGGCGAAAAAAAATTACTCGCTAAATTTAAAAATTATGATGAATGAAGGACCAGAAATTTTTAATTCTGAAACACCAGAAAATTTAGAAAAATATAATCCAAATAGCATTGGTGAATTATTGAGCATGGGGAAAGATTTACTGACCAGTCCTGATAAAGTTTATCGGAGTGTAAAAGATAAGGCCGCAATAGATGATATTGAAAATAGTGGGGTAGTTAGGAATAAACAAAGTGCTGGATTGGTCGAAAAAAGTCGGTGGGGCGAAAGGGTTTTTTGGAGTAGAGGAGGTGATGGTAAATACCATATAGTTCAAAAGGGTGGTTATGTTATTGAGGCCCCTTTTTCTATTGCGACTGAGAGGGTTGTAAGAAAGGAAGATGTTTCTGCTATTTATACCAAAACAGAAAGTGAAGAGGTTGTTAATATTCTGGATAATAGACAAAAAGAAGAGCAAATTATGGAAAAACTACGATTGCAGACAGAAGAGAGAGATCAGGAGAAAATAAGAGAAATCAGAAAAAAACTCAATCTTGAATAATGCAGCTTATTTTTTAGGGCCAATTTACCCAAGGAATTAGTGGTGTACTCCTACTTATTGATTAAATCGATTAATTGTAAATAGGTCTATTTTAAGGTAAATTATCTTAATATGTCAGAAGATAAGGAAAAACAAGGAAAATCGGAAACTGCTAAACGGGAAGAGGAAATACTCAAATTTTGGCAGGAAAACGATATTTTCAAAAAGTCTGTCGCCAAAGACGCGCCCAATGGCGAGTTTGTTTTTTATGATGGACCACCTTTTGCGACAGGTTTGCCTCACTACGGTTCGCTTTTGTCTTCAATAGTAAAAGATGTGTTTCCTCGTTATAAGTCGATGAGGGGTTTTAATGTGCGTCGACGTTGGGGGTGGGATTGTCATGGCTTGCCCATTGAGAATATGGTCGAGAAAAAACTTGATTTAAAGGACAAAACAGAAATTGTAAACAAGGTAGGAATTGAAACTTTCAATCGAACCTGTCGCGAATCGGTGCTTTTTTACGCCGAAGAATGGGAAAAATATGTTGATCGGGTTGGTCGCTGGGTTGAATATGAGAACGCCTACAAAACAATGGATAATAGTTTTATGGAAAGCGTGTGGTGGGCGATTAGTGAACTTTATAAAAAAGGATTGGTTTACGAGGGTCGCAAAGTTCTTTTGTATTGTCCTCACTGCCAGACTCCGATCGCTAAGGCGGAAGTAGCAATGGATAATAGTTACAAAGATGTGACAGAAGAAGCAGTGACAATCAAGTTTAGCGTAAAAGGAAAAAAGGATACCTCTTTCTTGGCGTGGACCACAACACCATGGACTTTACCAGGTAATGTGGCGTTAGCGGTTCATCCTGATGTTACTTACGTCGAAATTGAAAAAGAAGGTCCCGGAGCAGGAGAAAAGATAAGATTTATTTTAGCAAAAGATCGCATGGTCCAAGTTTTTGGAAATGATGGATATGAAGTGGTTAACGAGAAAAAAGGGGTAGAATTGGTTGGGGTGGAATATGAACCTCTCTTTGATGTGAAAGGTGTTATTGAATCAAATAAGAAAACTTATTATGTGGTTTCTGCGGATTTTGTAACAACTGATGAGGGTACAGGAATTGTTCATACAGCGGTCATGTATGGTGAAGACGACTATGAACTTGGTTTTGAACATGATTTGCCAATGGTGCCACTTTTAGACGAACGTAGTCATTTTAATGACAAAGCCCCCGAATTTATTCGGGGAAAATATTTTAAACAAGCAGAAAAAGATATCAAAGCTGACTTGGAAAAGCGGGGTCTTTTGTTTGCCAAGGCCAATAACACCCACTCTTATCCACATTGTCATCGGTGTGGTACAGCGCTTTTGTACAATGCTATTACGTCTTGGTTTCTGAACATTCAGAAAGTGAAAGCCGAGATGATAAAGCAGAATGAAAATATTAACTGGGTGCCAGAACACCTCAAGTATGGGCGGTTTTTAAATATTGTTGAAAATGCTCCAGACTGGACTATTTCCCGTAATCGCTACTGGGCTTCACCTTTGCCAATTTGGAAATGTACTAGTTGTAATCAGTTGAAAGTCATAGGTTCGGTTAAGGAGCTTTTAGAACAGCAAACAAATTTGTCTACTAATCTGTTTTTAGTTCGTCACGGCGAAGCGGAAAATAATATCCTTGATCTTATTAATGATGATGTATCTGATCCGCAGCCTTTGACAATGCAAGGTAAAGAACAAGCCAAAGCTGCTGGCCAAAAGATTAAGGCAGCCGGTGGGGTTGATCTCATTGTGACCTCACCCTTTACTAGGACCATGGAAACAGCGGTCGCCATCGCGACTGAACTTGGCTTGCCACTTGACGCCATCATAACTGATGTTGGTTTAAGCGAAGTTAAGACTGGTTGTAACGGCCATACATGGAAAGAGTATAAGGCAAATTTCAAAAATATAGCCGAACGCTTCACGAAGCGAATTGGTGAAGGGGAACTCGTACCAGAAACAAGGAAGCGAGTGGTGGATACTTTTTTTGCTATTATTGAAAAAAACCCTAGTAAACGCATCGCTATTATTTCGCACGGCTTGCCTCTTTTTTTGCTACAGGAGACATTGGCGGGCGCCACAGAAGAGGCTTTGAAGCTCGACGAGAAGAAGTGGAATGACCGCAAATTCAATTCGGCTGAAGTGCGGACGATTGAGTATCGACCATATCCCCATAATGAAAAATTTGAACTAGATTTGCATCGACCTTATATTGACGGTTTCAAGTTAAATTGTGTTTGTGGTGAAAAAATGAACCGCGTGCCGGAGGTTTTAGATGGATGGGTGGAAGCAGCCTCAATGCCTTTTGCTGAGTATCATTATCCATTTGAAAACAAGGAAGAATTTGAAAGTCGGTTTCCTGGAGATTTTGTGTCTGAATATATCGCGCAAACTCGGACCTGGTTCTATTATATGCACACCATAGCGGTGATGCTGTTTGGCGAAAGACCATTTAAAAATATTGTAACAACAGGTACTATTTTGGCTGAAGATGGCTCGAAGATGAGTAAATCGAAAGGCAATTATACTGATCCACTTGCTAATCTTGATCTATATGGGGCGGATGCTATGCGTTACTATATGATGACTAGTGTAGTAATGCAGGCGGAAGATTTGCGTTTTTCTGACAAAGAGGTCCAAGATGCTCACAATCGGCTAATTAATATTCTTTGGAACACGGTTAAGTTTTTTGATATGTATGTTGGGATGGACGAAGTTAAACCTCAGATTGGCAAACACGTTCTTGATCGATGGATTATTTCCCGCCTCCATCAGTTGATAGTTGACACTACTTCCAGCTTGGAAGGATTCGACACGGTTCGAGCTAGTCGCCCAATCAAGGATTTTGTCACAGATCTTTCTACTTGGTATTTGCGTCGTTCCCGTGATCGTTTTAAGGGTGAACAAGGGGAAGAGGTAGTAGGAACAATGAAATATGTATTGCTGGAATTTTCGAAAATTATTGCCCCGTTCATACCTTTTATTGCTGAAAGTATTTGGCAGAAAATGAAAAATGATAGTGATGTGGAAAGTGTGCATTTGGCTAACTGGCCGACTGGGGGAATGGTAGATGAAGAAGTATTGGAACAGATGCAAAAAACTAGAGACTTGGTCACTTTGGCCTTAGAGGCTCGCTCTAAAGCGGGGATCAAGGTTCGTCAACCGCTCTCTACCCTTACTCTTAAAGTTGAGATTGGAGAAGAATATCAGGAAATTATAAAAGATGAAGTAAATGTTAAGAAAGTTATTATCGATACTACTCAAACTGAAGATATTGTTTTAGTGACAGAAATTACAACTGAGCTAAAAGAGGAAGGAGTGATGCGAGATTTAGTACGGTCTATCCAAGATTTGCGCAAAGAACGTGGACTATCTCCTTCTGATCGCATAAGTTTAGTAATTGCCACGGACGAAGCGGGTCAAAAAATAGTGGAAAAGTTTA
>CAZIIR010000021.1:1893-13661 GCA_964539475.1 uncultured Candidatus Saccharibacteria bacterium | reverse complement strand
TTATTACAGCAAAATTCATACCCGAGTATTGTACTAAAATATATAAAAAATGCAACCCAAAAAGAAATCCCCGGGTGCGCAACCGCCCCGGGGATAATATCCTCACAAAAATTGCTACCGCTTGAGACCCGCCATGATTTCGGCCGCCGAAAGCAACATTGGATGAAGATTTTCGTCGTCGTCATTGGAAATGCCACGAAATCGAATCGCGCAGTGTTTGACTTTCTGATCCCACCAGCGATTTTTTTTCTCTCTCATCTCGACAACTTCTTCGTCGAGACCACCCCTACGCAACATCCGCTCTCTCCTGAGCACTGAATTCACATATACGGGGACCACGTCGCCCTGATCAACCCAGGTGACCTGGAGTTTATCAGTTACCGTATCTGGAGTAGTGGTAAACACTCCAATGACGGGTCGGGTCAGACAAGCACAGAAATCTTCTACCAGCGTACCGTACTGATAGTTGCCAACCTTTTCGACCCAGGCAAATTCCCCGGCCGCCTCCATGTCAGCAAATTCTTCCTTGTCGTGCGCAATATACTCACCAGGGAAATCTCCATCACGAGGCGGTCGTCCAGTCGTGTGACTAGAAATCAATCGAAACTCGGGTGCTAGTCCATAGACTCTCGACAACAAGTCATCGTGTAAATAGCGACTAGCTGCCCGTAGAACATTTTCGTCCACGCTTGCACCCTGAAACAACCGGAAAATGATTCTCATCAGCGTCGATTTCCCGGATCCCATGGTACCGCTGATTATCAAGACGTGGCCTTTGCGAGACCACTCTTTATGTGTTCGCCAAGGGAATCGTACTTCCCTTGTATCCTCTTGACTAGCAACCGCCATCGAATTTCTCCTCATTCTGTTTCCCACCCAAAAACAAAAAAAGACCAACGAGCGACAGGCTCGTGTCCGCCTTTTAAACTAACACATATCTGTATCTTCGGCTAGAGTGAAGATGAGTGCCTTGTGGATTTAGTCCTCCACCTGTGGCTTGTCTAAGCTTAGGGCCTCTACCCCAGCCGACTCACCGGCAATGCGAAATACATCTTTGTCGATTTTTTTAAACTCTTTGTAGGCACTGTTGTAGTGGCTGACCGTTGTCCCCAAAGAGCCCCCCATCTTCTGCATAAAGCTGTCGTAAACCCCAATGTGCTTGCCTAGCTCCTCTACCCTCTTTCGTATCTCTTTGGCTCCCTCTTCAATCTGCAAGGCCTTTAGCCCCTGCAAAACGGTCTGTAAATAGGCCAGGAAAGAGGTCGGCGACACAATAATGACATGGTACTTGTTGGCTGCCCGCTGAATGAGGTTTTCGGTGTCGTCGGTAATCGCCCCAATTTTGTTGACCAGTAGGTCGTAGTAAATCGCCTCGTGCGGAATAAACATAAAGGCAAAATCGAGGGTCCCCTCGCTCGGGCGAATATATTTGGCGGTTTCTTGGATCCGGTTTTTTAGGTCATTAACAAAAAGTTTTTCTAGACGGTCGCGCTCGGCTTCGTTTTTCTCTTCCGCCACGCGGTTGTAGTTTTCGAGCGAAAATTTAGAATCAACCGGGATAATTTTGTCTTTTACAAACACCGCCGCATCCACTATCTCGCCATCGGCAAACTTGTACTGCATTTGAAAACCTGTGGGCGGTAAAATATTTTTCAGTAAAGTTTCGAGATAATATTCGCCCAGTATCCCCCGCTGTTTGGGGTTTTTTAAAATATCTTGTAGGTCTTTTAGTTGGTCGGTAAAGTTCATCACTTGGCGGTTGGTCTCATCGAGCTTGGTGAGCCGTTCGGTGACATCGGTGACAATTTTCATGGAGTCGGTAAACTGGCTGCGAATCGAGTCTTGCATAAACCGTGACGACTCCTTTAGCTCGGTGCGCACATGGCCCATGCGGTCGTCTAGCATCCGTGCCAACTCGTTCATTTGGTTTTGGATAAGGACTAGCGACTCGCCACTTGCCCCGTCGGACTTTTTATTACGCCCTAGAAAAACAAAAACCAGCGCCCCTACTACCCCGCCAAAAACAAGGCCTAATAAGATATAAGTTATTTCCATGGGTCTATTATAGCAAATTTATTGACCAGATTGGTCGCTGTCTATCTCCACCTCCTCGGCATCACTACTGGTGGCTAGGTCTAAAATATCGGCTTGGTGGTCTTTCTCCCTTTTTTCTACACCATTTGACCCATTTTTATATTTAGCCGGCAAAAGCTTTTTTGCTAGTTCAAAATCCTGGTCTTCGGCCTCTTTCACTAGCCTTTTCCCCTCTTCGTCGGAAATGGGAGTTAGCTTCATAGCTGGATTTTCGATACCAAATTTTTTCATATACCCCTATTATACGCCTAGAAAAATTTAAAAGAAGTTGCTATACTAGCCCTGTTTAGTTTTGTGTGTTTTAAACAATTTGGCCCTATCGTCTAACGGTTAGGACAAGGCCTTCTCAAGGCTTAAATCAGAGTTCGATTCTCTGTAGGGTCACCAATTGGGTTTTATCATGTTTAAATTCTTCAGAAAGCCTGAAAAGAGGCTGTAATTTTGGTGTTCCATTAAGACCGGTATACCAATGGGTGTCTTTTTACTGTAGAAAGCAGTAAAATAGTCTTAATTATGAAGATAAAATCGCTCCAAATCTCCAACGTCTTAAGTTTCAAGCACTACGACGATATTGCTCATGCCAAGAAGATTACGTTTGAGGACGGCCTAAACATAATCATTGGAGAAAATGGCTCAGGAAAATCTACAGCTCTTGAAGTCATTAACTTTTTGTTTAAGAGGATTTTATACAAGCAGTACAACGTAAACCAAGACCTCTACTCAAGAAAGGGTCTCGTAACTGCGGACGAAAGGAGACAGATACTCCAACCTGCAAATCACAACTCTTATGGGGAATTTAGGCTTGACCCCAATTGGGACACGGAAGACAAACCCCAAACCATCAGGATAGAAATTAAACTCGACGATATTGACGCTACAAACATAGCGAATCTTCAAACCAATATCCCTAAACTCAATGGTTTTATTGGTTCCTATACAACCCGTGCGGCAACAGGACTCAATACGAACTTGGATACTTACACGTTGGATATACACCTCAACCACGCTAGTAAGACATTCACTATAAATTTTCAGGGCTGTACGCACGATTTCGGTTTTGAATATCTGACAGACTACAATTTTTATAAGGAGTCTATCGCAATCTACAACCTGGAGAATCCGAAAGACCCTATTGCGCCTCTGTATGAGTCTTTTACCCTCATAAGCAGTTACAGGAACTACCACGCCTTTGAAAAAGCGGTTTCGCTGAAAGACCAACACCCGTCTCAGCAAATGCAGAATATTAGAAACCAAGACTTTTCAAAAAGCCTTAATACAAGCGATAAATCAGAGCCAACAATCTTTGGTCTTGTGAGACTTCGTGTAGCAGAGAAGCATTTTAGTCTTATCTCACAGAAGTTGGACGAGGCTGAGTGTGAGGCAGAAGCAAACAAACTTCCGTTTATTGTTGAGATAAACAAGCGCCTAAAGGTTGTAAATCTTGAGTGTAAAATAAAGTTGCTTGACCTGCGTACTTGGCAGTACAGTTTCCAATTTTTTGACCTCAGGAGAAAGAAAACTCTAGCAGACATTAACAGTTTGAGCGCAGGACAAAAGGCAATTGTCCACCTTGTTTTTGAGGCCTACGGTAGAGGAGATTTGAAGGGTGGATTGGTCATAATTGACGAGCCTGAAATCCACCTGCACTACCAGTTTCAGAATGAATATTTACAAGTAATACGCGAACTAAACAAAGAACAAAGTTGCCAGTACGTTTTGGTTACGCACTCGGAGGCGCTTATCAACTCCTCAACGATTAACCAAGTTAGGCGCTTTTCTCTAAACAAAGACGGTAATACCGAGGTAAAAGCGCCTACTCTCACTACAGACCAAAAAGCGCTTATCCGCATACTGGATAACACTCGTTCCACTTATGCGTTCTTTGCGAAGAAAGTTCTGCTTGTGGAGGGAGACACCGATAGATATTTCTTCAAAGCAGTCATTCAGGACAAGCACCCCGAACTTGACCAAGAAATCGCTATTCTCCACATAAGCGGCAAAGGTAACTATACCGAGTGGAAGAATCTCTTTGAGAGTTTTGGCTTAGGCGTTTATTTCATTGCTGATTTTGATTTCATTATTGAAAGGTTTTATGCAGGTGAACGAGGAACGCCGTTGAAAACACAGCCTGAAATAACGGCTCTCAAAGCAAGCCACGCCCATTGGGAGACAGACATAAATAGCGACTATCCCAACAGGGTCTATATCCTAAAAAATGGAGACTTGGAACATTACCTCGGAATTACGAAAGGACTCACGGAAACCATAGATTTCTGCAATAACACATTACCCACGTTCCTTACTGACGACGCAAATCCTCAAAGCGTAGAGGTGCGAGAGATTGTAAGACAGATAACTTTATAGTCCTTGTGAATACAGCCCATTTATCGTATCTCAAAGAAAAGGGGCTGGTGTGGTTCAATCCGTCGTATGGACTGAATAAGTTTTGGGACGAATATCGCAAACTTAAAGAAAGATTAAACAAGCCACACGACTACGTTTGGAGCCATAGAGATTTAAAAAGGGCCAAGGAAATATACGCTATTTCAATAATCGCCAAGGTTATTGAGAAGCAGGAGAATGTCGGTCAGTGGTGGATTGTTAAACCAAAGAACGACCCGCCAGACGGTGTCATTGGCACCCTAGTTACGACTGACGGTATTCAGAAAATGCATATCCGTGAAGTTGAGGTTGTTGAACATATTGCAGGGGACGTGCTTGATACGATACGGAAAAAACTCTCTGACAAACAGTATGAACCGAACACGGTATTAGTTTGCCACCTTTCGCAAGGAGGCGTGTTTGATTTTGAGAAAGTATCAGAGACAATTTGTAAGGAACAAACAAGCCTAGACCATATATTTTTGGCTTTTGGCGGCACCAAAGTAAGTGATATTCCACTTGGAGCCAGTACAGAGGAGATAGCGAGGGCTATGTTTAAGGTTTCGTCCGTACAGATTAAACCAATATTCTCGTTCTCAAGCGTTGACCCAATTGAGGACTGTAAAGAGTGGAGAAATGGCAACGAGGGCAGTTTCTATATTTTTGAGGGGTTAGGCAGGGGAAGTTCAAGACCTGTAACACTAGAGAACCCACCTCAACTCTTCTAGATTGTTTGTATCGCCTCTTTTCGTATCTCCTCCTGTAACCGCCTAAGCACTCTGTATCCTTGCTGTTTGGTAGATTTGGGGCTGTAACCAGCCTGAATGGCCGAACGAGTGGCGACGAGTAAATTATTGTGGACCACAAAAAATCTGAATGCGAAGCATTCCAATAAAATAATTTCATTAACAGCTAGCACGAGAAGTGTACAAAAATAGCCCCAATAAGGGCAGTTACCATCATTCATCTAAGGCCAGAGCTTCCTGTCATACCCCGTCGGCTCTGCCGCGGGGTGATTGATTTTAAATCCTACTTATATTGAAAACAAAAAAGGCGCTGGTCAGGCGCCTCTAGTTATTTATGACCGTTGGATGTGGGTTAGATGGAAGACTATCTGCCGGTTGTGCGCACGACAGCATAGAGATCCTCTTCGAGAAAAAGATCCGAATCTAGAGCCTTGTAGATTGTCATCAGGGCACTCAAGGGAGTGTACAGATGCCCGCTTACATTGGGATAACTCGATACATCTGTGACCTTCCATCGCATGGGCATGCTGATCTCGACGGTATAAGTTTTATATCTGCTGTCGAACTTGGAACTTAGTATCTCTACTTGCGTTTCGCATGGGTAGCCCTCGTTGTCTGGGTTGCCCGCCTGCTGGTTCAGAATTTTTCCCTGTCGTTGGTTAAACTCGGAGAGTGCCTTGTGTAGTCTGGGAAGCATCTCCGGGGCCAGGCCAACGAGTTTGATGAGTTGACCTATCTCTGGTCGTGGTTCCATGTTCATAACCTTTCTTTTTGTGTAAGCACTGCTTACATATCGATGTTCAGGCCCCGGAACTTCCAGGAAACCACTTATAATGCTAACATCTAAGAGATAAATAGTCAAGTAGTCGTAGGGTACATTCAACCTTGAACCGCAATATTACCGATCAGAGTTAAAAGTTTTAAAATCTGTCACTTTTGTTACTTTTTACCTACACTCGAAAAAGGCACTATGATACTATAAAAATATGAATAATCTAGAAAATACCCAAATTGGCGAAATAACCCGAAAAGCAAAAGAAGTGATGGAAAGGTATAAACAAGACTTTCCGGAGGTAAAAATAGATAGGGACTATTTACCCTTTAAAATAACCGAAGAATGGGGCGAATGTTTACAGGCCTATTTAATGCTCACAGATAGAGGAAGACAAAAAGACAAAAGTAAGGAAGAGATAAAGTCTAATTTTAAAGAAGAAATTGCTGATGTCTTTGCTTATCTTCTTCTTTTTGCAGAATATGAGAATATTGATATTGCAAAAGCTGTTGAAGATAAATGGTTTGTATATTTAGATAAGTAGACTCTCGAGAAGAATCATCATGATATTATAAAAAGGTCTAAAATAGCCTTCTATCTAACCCTCCCATGAAAACCGCCGACATCTACACTAAATACCAAATTCCCGAAAACCTACAGCTCCACATGTACCGCGTGGCAGCGGTTGGCTTGGTGGTTGCAGATTTTATCGGCGACAGCGTAAAACTAGATAAAGATATTGTTACCACTACCCTATTACTGCACGATGTCGGTAATATTATAAAATTTAATCTTGAGCACAATTCCCTACTCGCCGATGAAGAGATTGCTCGTCTTAAACAAATTAAAGAAGAATTTATCCTAAAATATGGCAACGAAGAACACGAAGCCACTCTTAAAATTGTAAACGAACTAAATGTGCCGGCGAAAGTAATAGATATTTTGGAAAATACTGGTAGCTCTAAAATACATTTAACAATCGACTCTGATGATTGGTACAGAAAAGTTTGCTCTTATGCCGACTTTCGCGTGGCCCCCTATGGTGTGGTAAGCGTCGAAGAGCGTTTTGCTGATGTAATAAAAAGGTACGAAGGCCGAGACCATGTTTTAGCCGATATTGAAAAAACTATCCAAAAGAAAAACAATTGTTTGATTTTAGAGAGCCAAATCCAAAAAAAATCAAAATCGCCCCTATCTACTATTGATAATGAAAAAATTGAAGCCCTAATCGAAGAACTAAAAGCCTACAATATTTAATTTTTTATAATTAAAATAAAGCCCTTCCCTTTTTTCTCCCAACCGGCTAAAATTTTTACAGAAAGGAGGCCGCCCCATGCGCCAGAGATCAGACCTAGAACTCTCCCAAGGGTGTGCAGAGTTCAAACAGTTTATGACCGCGGACGAATACCGCCAATTTCAGGAGAAGTTCGCGAAGCAGGTCGGCCCCGAGCTAGAGCGCCACGCCGAAGCAAGGCGAGCAAGCGAGGCGGCAGCCAGAAAGCATTATGTGTATTGAGTTCTCTGCCCCCGGGCGCGCCTTGCGCGCCCGGGGTTTTTTATTCCAAATATCCTTAATTTTCAAGATATTTCTACCTATTGACTTATTTTATATACTATGCTATTATACAAAGTAGGAACCTGGGCCTTTGCCTAGACGGGATTTCAACAAAAGGAAGGAGGGGTCTCTATGAGGCGAAGCCTCTGACCAACATAGCAGCCCGTGCGTTCCCCCAAGGAACGCACGGGCTGATTTTTTTATATTTCCCTTACCTATTTCTATACTTGACATATTACCAATACTTATGCTATACTATTAGGTAGATAGCTAGGGATTATCTGCCCTCGCTTGCCCGTTGAAAAAAGTGCTGGTGGCAGTTCAGGCTGCCTTGGTCCGGTCCAGGCCGGTTACACCAGCACTGGTCAGTTCAGGCTGACCAATCCCCCATCAATGCGCTTCCGGGCGCAGAGGAGAGTTTGTCATGGAACACACCCCAGAAATCCTATTTTTCACTGGCATTTGTCTGGTATTAATGGTGGCCTTCTCCATTGTCGTCCACGACAAGTGGAAAAAATTCCACCAGGAAGAGAAAGCCCGCCAAGAAAAACGAGAGGTTTTCAGCAAGGTTGTATATATTCTCGGTAAACGAGGAATGGACGATCTCAAGTCGTGGTTGTTGACAATCAATGTTTTACGGCCGTTTGCCATGAGTGGTGAAGTTGATACGGAATCACTCAATTTGGCACCACTTTTTGGACAACCAAATATGGGAGAACCGACCAACAACCAGGACATAAACCCTGCTGAGCTCGGTCGGGTACTGGCATCGCTATTACACAACGATGTCATCACTTTCCCCAGTGCCGTCCGAGAAATACTGAAATACTACCCCTCGGTAGAAGATCAGGATGTGATATTGGAAGGTGTAAAGGCCCGACACCCAAAGGTCGAAAACCTTCTAAAATCAGCCCTCGATGAGGCAATCGAGGAAAGAAAGCACCAGGAACAAATAAGCGAGGAAAATTCGGTCCTCGCGCAGGCAATCAGTCACTTCGTAACGTCCGAAGTTCCACAAGAGGGAGGAGAATTTTAACGACTCCAGCCCGTGCGTTCCCCCCAAGGAGCGCGCGGGCTGATTTTTTTATATTTAATTTTATACCAACTCCCCCACCACAAAACCCGCAACAAAACACTTTCTGAACCTTGCACAGCGCGACGGCGCGAGCAGAGCAAAAACTTAGCAAAGTTTTATGCGTGTGAAGAAAGTGTTTTGTTGCGGGTTATCTCCTTAGCCACTCCTCTTCTTGCCGACACAACAGCTCCCCCGCCTTCAGTGGTTCCGCCATTATTTCCAACACTGCTTTTTCCATCCGTATCCCCTGCGAACCTTTTACTAGCACAATATCCCCTGCCCCAATAATTTTATCTAAAGCCTGCCCGGCCTCGGTCGAATTTTCAAAATGTTTTATCGCCTCCTCGGCCATACCCATTTCCCGTGCCTTTTCTTCAATAAACCGCGAACGCAACCCGACGGTGAAAAGTAGGTCACAATGGGCGGCGACCAGCTCGCCGGCGGCCCGGTGCGCCTCGATAGTGTGTTCGCCTAGCTCTAACATATCACCCAAAACGGCAATTTTTTTACCAGCAGTTTTCAGTTCGGCAATAGCGGTAAGGGCCGCCTCCAATGCCGCCGGTGACGAGTTGTAAGTGTCGTCGAGAATAATCGAACTCTTAATCCCCTCAATGAGGCGCAGCCGGCCCGGTGGCGTCTCGTGAGAATTTTGAATAGTCTCGGCCACCTCAACAATATTGAGCCCCTCGGCTACTGTGACCGCTATCGCCCCCAAGACCGAATAAATCTGGTGTCGGCCCAACACCCCCTTGATGCGAATCGGAATAATCTGCCCCCGATAGTCGACTTTGAAAGATATGCCGACCGGCACTTCCCGACCGTCTTTGTTCTCGTATAAAATTTGAACATTCGAAGCCTGAATATCGGCCCCCTCTTTAAAACCATAAGTAATCTTGGCTTGAGGTAGACTAGCAATGCGGTCCACTAGAGTTTGGTCGTCAAAATTGTAGATGAGGTAGCCGTCTTTCCTCACCCCTTGGGCCAAGGCTAGTTTTTCTTTTACTACCGCTTCCCGATCGGGAAAAAACTCGATATGCACTGGGATTTCTGGTAAGCGGGTGAGCACGCCAATATCCGGCTTTAGCCATTTGGCGATTTTCTTTATATCCCCTGGTCGGTCGGCCCCCACCTCAAGTACAAGACGCTCCGGGTAAAAACCAGGACGCAAACCTTCCCAAAAACCAATGATGATTATTTTCAACCAACCCACCGGGTTTAGCCAAGCTGATTTTTGACCTAAAATAGTGAGGGGTAAACCCATTTCACTATTGTAGCTTTTTTGGCTTTTACGAGTTTGAAAGTGGCCAGCTAAGACATTGAAAATAGCGTCTTTGGTCGAAGTCTTGCCCACACTACCAGTGACGGCAATAATTTTCGGCCGATGCTTTTTTAAAATAATAATGGATTCCTTAACTAAAATTTCCGAAACTAATTGTTTAAAAATATCCTTGACTGATGACATAATTTGTTTTATTTATCTGTCTGGCGGAACTTCATAATAGTTTAGCAAAAATTCGGCCGTTGTCATAAAGGGGCGAGACAGGGTGTCCGAAGAAAACTGCGCCCCCTTCGGGTTTACAATATACATAAAAGTAATAAACCGCGGGTGGTAGGCTGGGTAGTAACCAAAGAACGAGTGGAGGTACTGGTCTTCTTGGTAGCGTCCCTTGCCATCGGACATCTGAGCTGTACCAGTTTTAGCAGCCACGGTCCAATTGGCAAGCTTCAGTGAGCCTCCCAACAAGGCATTGTCGACAGCTTTGATTAAAACCTCGGTCACAGCTTCCGTTGTTTCGCGTTTTAAAATTTGATTTTTCTTTACTTCTGGTTTGATAGTTTTAACTGTTCCCACCGAATAGCGGATTTCTTTTACCACGTGAGGTTTAACCAAGTGACCACCGTTTGCGAGTGTCGCAAAGGCCCGCGTAATCCCGATCGGAGTTAGGGCAATACCCTGCCCAAAAGAAGCCGTGGCATATTCAATATCACGGGGACTACGAAGGTTAGAAATTAGGCCTGCTACCTCGCCCGGCAAATCGACACCAGTCTTTTCACCCAAACCAAAAGCTAACATATAGTGCCGGAAGCTGTCCTTGCCCAATCTTTGCATAATAAACACCGCGCCGGTATTCAAAGATTTGTTTATTACTTCCTGCATATCAACAGTACCCTGAGCCATTTTGTCGTGGTTCATAATAGTCCGGTTGTTGAGCACCACTGAGCCGGTATCATTGTATTTAGTATTAGCAGTTACCACTCCTTTGTCGATACCGGCGGCAAGGGTAAGAGGCTTTACCACACTACCCATTTCAAACACTCGCTCCACGAGTGGATTGGGCAAAGCCACAATGTCTTCTTGCCGTTCACCGGGATTAAAATTAGGCAAAGCGGCCATGGCCAAGATTTCACCTGTGTTAGGGTCCATGACAATCATACCCCCGGCATCGGCTTGATATTTAGCCACCGTTTCCGCCAAAACTTTTTCCGTATAGTTTTGTACCACCGGTTCAATAGTAAGCACAACATCACCTTCACCTCCTACCACCTCATCGGAAACAGTGCTTTTGGCATTTAAAAATATCTCCGCAAAAAAACTAGCAAACGAACCACTGCCCCGATGAGTCAAAATGTCATTATATTCTTTTTCCAAGCCATAAATTCCAGTGTAATCGTCTTTATGATAGCCCATAAAACCTAGCACATGCGAAGCGGTACGCTCGGCCGGGTAATAGCGACGCTTTTCTTTATAAATATAAATGCCTTTTATTTCTTTTTCCTTAATCGCCTCCGCCTGCTCATTAGTTAAACCTGTTTTTATTTCGGTATAAGCCTTATCTTTATCACTAACTTCAGTCACAAATTCAGCCTCAACCAAGTCTGGTAAGATTGGTTTTAAAATATCATAGACTTCCTCTGGTTTGGGAATAAGCCGAGGGTTGGCTGTTAACAAAAATTCTTGTTTAAGTAAAGCGGCCGGTACCACTTTTCCGTTTTTGCCAGAAAAATAAATTGACCCGCGATCAAAAAAAGTGCGAGCCGACCGCAAATATTGGCGGTCGGCCTGATCATTGTATTCGGAACCCTTGACTACTTGTAAATAAAAAAGACGAATGGAAAAAACAGTCACCACTAAAAAAATACCTA
>CAZIIR010000021.1:0-1793 GCA_964539475.1 uncultured Candidatus Saccharibacteria bacterium | reverse complement strand
ACTTGTAAATAAAAAAGACGAATGGAAAAAACAGTCACCACTAAAAAAATACCTATTCCAATTAACCGAATACGGAAAACAGCCTTAGATTTCATTATTAGAAGTAAAAGCGACGGTCGGTCTGGCAACAACCGCCAAAGTGACTCCAGCTGGGGCTTCTACAAAACCGCGTTCGGTGGCTAGGTCCAAAGTAATACTATTGGACAACTGCATATAACGAGAAACCAGACCGGTAATTTCAGTCTCCGTCAGAGAAATTAACTCTTCAGACTCTTTCCGGGCCACCACATTGAAAATTGAACTATTGACCAAATAAATATAGACAAAAGCCTCCAGAAGTAACATCGCGCAAAAGACCATGATGATTTTTTGTTCAAAGTTCCTGATGGCAATTGATTTGGTCATATTTTATTTAATTTTGATTTTTGATAATAACCCGCAATTCAGCACTACGACTACGAGGATTGGCTTTGGTTTCCGCTCGGGTCGGCTTGATCGCATGTTTGTTGACCAAAGTACCAGTCCCGGCTTGTTTTTTCTGGACAAAAAAGTTTTTAACTATTCTAGCTTCCAGACTGTGAAAAGAAATGACGGCCAATCGACCCCCTGGGGCAAGCACCTCCCACGCCCCAGCGAGGCCGTCTTCGAGAGCTCCCAACTCATCGTTGGTCGCAATGCGTAAAGCTTGGAAAGTCTTGGTCGCCGGGTGGATTTTGCGTTTTTTGTACCAAAACGGTACCGCCCCTTCGATAATCTGTACCAGCTGGCCAGTAGTGGAGATACCACCTTGGGCCTGTCTTCCCTTGACGATAGCCTCCGCAATTTGACGAGAGAAGGTCTCCTCGCCATAGCCATAAATTAGATTGGCCAAGGCTTCGCTACCTAAAGTATTAACAAGATCGGCCGCGGTTAGAGCTTTAGCTGAAGGGTTCTCGTCGAGCGTCATTAAGAGAGGTTCATCGCGCCGAAAGGAAAACCCCCTGCCCGGTAAATCAAGCTGACTAGAGTTAACCCCCAGATCAAGGAGAATAGCTTGTACTGGTTCTAGCCCTTCGTTGCGAGCCACTTTGGCCATATCGCGGAAATTGGCTTTTACCAATATTTTTTTAGCCACACAAGGCGCGAGATTTTCCTTGGCTTCAGCTAAAGCGTCGGCGTCGGCGTCTAAACCAAGCAAGGTGCCTTTTGGACCAATAGCTTCACAAACCGCTCGCGCATGACCCCCAAAACCCAAGGTGCCATCAATAGCGATTGCTCCCGCTTTTAGCTCCAGATTTTCTATAACTTCATTTAAAAGAACTGGCAGGTGGACTTTGTTGGCCATAAGCAGATTAGAGAGCACCAATCTCGCCTAGTTTTTCGGCCAGCATATCGGCTTGTTTTTTGACCCGGCCGGTATACTCTTTCCACCTTTCCTCATCCCAAATTTCCAATCTAGTATGAATACCCGCGACCACAACCTTGGTCGAAAGTTCAGCAAACTCTCGCTGGAAGTCTGGCAACAGAATGCGTCCCATGGCATCGACGTCTGTCTCCACCGCCCCTCCGAGCATAAAACGGCTGAAATCGCGGGTGTTTGACTGTCCTAGAGAAAGAGCGGCGAGCCCTTGCGCTGCTCTCTCCCATTCTTTTAGAGGATAAACAAAGAGGCAGTTATCCAACCCATATGTGACCACCACCTTTTTGCCTATCTCTTTCCGAAACTTGGCGGGCAAAGATAACCGGTTTTTGGCATCTATTGTGTGTCGATATTCGCCAATCAGCATAAATATTTCGGTTAATTATTACCCACT
>CAZIIR010000020.1:6501-13717 GCA_964539475.1 uncultured Candidatus Saccharibacteria bacterium | reverse complement strand
ATTAAAAGTTTTTTGTTAAAAATATGGACAACCAACTATCAAAAAAAATAATGCGTCGAGTCTATACTATATACACTCTTCGTTTGGTAACTAGTAAAAGTGCCCTGAAAATTTATGCTCTTGTTTTTATATTTGCCGTAATAGCTAAAACCGTATCCCTCTCAAATATTTTTTATAATATGCTAAATTTATCTAACCCTATTGGCTTGGTAAATTTTTGGTTTGTAGCCATAACCAAAACCGAAGTTCTTATCCAAATATCAAGCTTACTATTAATAGTTTTTTTATGGCTAGTCGTGTCAGATATAAAATCTAGAATCAAACACTATTCAACAAGAGTATTTATCTAAAACCACTTGTTGCGCCAGAACAACCAAAAAGTTAAGAATGACAAGACTAGAGTAAATATTAGAATCAGTGAAAAAGTATGGGGACTACGAGCAAATGGCAAGTCAACATTCATTCCAAAAAAACTTCCCACAATCGTCGGAATAGTGAGCACTACTGTGAGTGCTGCCAAAATTTTCAACACTCGGTTTAGGTTGTGGGTCATAATTGTCGAATAAGCTTCGCGAATATTGTTGATCATTTTTAGCGTTGCCCGCGATAGGTCGACCAACTGGTTTTCCGCTAGGTAGAGGTCCTCCACTAAATCCTGATCGGCTTCAAATTTTACAAAACGCCCTGACAAGAGTTTGGCAATTATGGCATTCGCTGGCACTAGGGCCCCCAAAAAGTCGTTAATGACTGTTTCAAATACCACCAGATTTAAAATGTCTTTGTTTTCGATTTGCTCCAGCTTACCCGAGGCATTGCGCACCTGGCGACTAATATCAATAAGAAAGTTGTTGTACAAACGGTTTATTTCAAAAAATATCTTAATCAGCACCTTAGGCTTTTCGGTCGAATAAAAATCTTTGTCTGCTATTACCCGCTCGATAAACGGCAATTCAAACCGCGAAACCGCCATCACAAAATCTTCCGCATAAATTAAAAGCACCGGTACAGTAATCACTGCGCCGTCTTTTTTAAACGGCGCGCGGGCAAAAATATACAGCTTCCCTTCCTCCGGCTCTAGTCGCGGCACCTCATATGGGTCCACCGCATCTTTTAGGTGGCCAGGGTCTAGCTTGTACACCTCGGCTAGTTGTTCCAGCTCGGTAGTAGTCGGCTTTTCAACACACACAAAAGAACCGGGCTTAAACTCGGGCATTTCCTGCAATTTCTCTCCCTCTTTGGTGCGATGGTAAATAGTGATCATAATAGATTGTACCGCCAGATTATTTTATCGGGACGCCGAGACGCTTCGCTATCTCACTCTGCTTTGTAGTGTCGGGGCGCCGAGACGCTTCGCTATCTCACCCCTGGGAAACCCTCGGTTTTCCCAATCCTTCCTCCACGGGGAACTCCCGTTCCCCGACCCCCTCCCGTTCGATTCTCGACTTCCTCACTTCGTTCCTTAGTGTCGGGGCGCCGAGAATCGGTCACGAGTTACTAATCAAATTCATCGCTTCGCTCTTCATTTGCCAAGTACTCTCGACCCCGCCTCGTCTGCTTCGACAAGCTCAGCATGACTGCGGCCTTCGATTCCGGCCACAAGCCAAGCAGTTGGCTTGCTCTCCACCTCCATTCTGTCGGGGCGCCGAGAATCGAACTCGGACCGCTCGGTCCCAAACCGAGTACACTACCACTATGCTACGCCCCGTTTTACTAACTCCCCTATCCTAACACACGAAACTAGCAGATGTCATTATTTTAGCTCAACAAATATCCTCAATGTGCTCGATTTTTAACAATTTTTGGTTTTTGTCTAAATAGACCGCCACTGCATCTAGTTGCCAATCCAAGTCTTCATACTGCTCATTATTTAGTAGAAATGTCTCAATAGTCCGATAGAGTCTTTTTAGCTTCCAGGGGTGAATATTGTCTTCTGGTTCGTAATCCTCCCCTGTTTCATGTAAAACACTCTCTCTGGTTACCGTTTTCACCTCGACAAAATGTATTATCTCCCCTTTCTGGGTAATAATATCAATCTCACCCCAGGGTTTACGATAGTTACGGACCACAATAGAAAAACCTTTACCTTTTAGATATTTAGTAGCCTCCTCCTCCCCTATTTGGCCCACTTTATGTTTTAGCAACATACTTTATCTAATAATAGCAAAATAGCCAAAATGTTTCCCGTGAAAAAGGGTAGCCAGGTCCAAGACTAATCCAGATTACTCAAAAAACCGCCTTCTTTCAGTATTTCACGGGAAACACATATCAAACGTTTCATAAGTAACGTTTGATGGTATTTAAAGGGTTAAAAGTAGGAGTCAAGGTCATTTTATCCAAAAAACCTTTTGTTTAGGCCATTTTACGGGACAAGCCTATATTACTAGCCGTTCGTTTGGGACTAAAAAAGTCGTCTTTTATCCCCGTCGTCCCCAACTTTATCCACATTTTTGCCCAAAAATGGCCCAAAATAAGCTATTTTATCAGACTAACCATTGACTGACCTTGTCTGTCGTTTTGTCTAAAATGTTTCCCGTGAAATAGGGAGGGTGAGTGGGGGCAAGGAGATATCCCACATCTTAGGTAGACCCAGGCGGGCAAGGAGAATCGGTCAGGAATAATTTCAAAACCGTCGTTTTGAAATTTTCACGACCCTGGCTCGCTTGTTTTTCCTACTAGAAAAACATAGCTCCGCCTTTCGATTCTCCACGTGAGTGAAGCAGATCACTCACTTTGCTCCGCCACTAGAGACACAAAAGGCCAGGCATAAACCTGGTCTTTTGTGTCTAGTGCGGGCAAGGAGAATCGAACTCCTGTCTCGTCCTTGGCAAGGACGTGTTCTACCACTAAACCATGCCCGCAAGCATTTCCAAGTATATATTGATTTTCGTTTATAGTAAATATTTCGGCTATGTCCTTGGTTTTTCGGCCATAACATTGTATTGTTAAGCCATTGCACCCGTGGTGAAATGGATATCACAACAGTCTTCGGAACTGTCGTTTCAGGTTCGAGTCCTGACGGGTGCACAAATAAGAATAATTTATTATTAATTATTTGTGTCCCAGGAGGGACGAGAAAAGGCTGAATTTATCGTAACGAGCCGAAGCGCCAATGAATCCTATAGTGCTCGGCGAAGTGAGATATGAAGCCTGTACTGGTCCAGTAAGGACCGAGTCCTGACGGGTGCACACAGAAGAAGTATGAAAATCGAGTTATTGGTGCCAAAAGAAGTCTCATATGTAGTTTCTACCCTAGAAAATAAGGGTTTTTCGGCATATGTGGTGGGGGGATCGGTCCGCGACCTGCTGATGAACCGAGTGCCCAAAGACTGGGACATAACCACCAGCGCCACTCCAGAGGAAATCATGGCCCTTTTTCCTAAAACTGTATACGAAAACCGCTTCGGCACGGTTATGGTAATAGACGAAGAGGGAACCGACCCGGTATTAAAAAATATCGAGGTGACACCTTATCGCTTAGAGTCTGACTATAGCGACAACCGCCACCCCGACGAAGTGTCTTTTGCTAAAACTATTGAAGAAGACTTGGCCCGGCGCGATTTTACTATCAACGCTTTGGCCTATAGTCCAACCAGTGGTGAATTGATTGACTTATACGGCGGTATAAGAGACATAAAAGACAAAGTAGTGGTAACAGTCGGGGAAGCAGACAAACGCTTTGCAGAAGATGGTTTACGGCTTATGCGGGCCATTCGCTTGGCGACCGAACTTGGTTTCATGTGCAACAAAGATACTTTTACATCAATAATTAAAAATGCGGAGCTATTAAAAAATATCTCTGCCGAGAGACTCCGGGAAGAATTTAACAAAATAATAATGTCGGCCGACCCACTACTGGGCCTACAAATGCTTAAAAACAGCGAGCTTTTACCTCATATTTTGCCGGAACTGTTGCCAGCCATTGGTTGCGAGCAGGGGCGGTCGCATATTTATGATGTTTGGGAACACCTCTTGCGCGCTCTCCAACATGCCGCCGACCGTGAATACCCGTTACACCTACGACTAGCCGCCTTGTTTCATGATATTGGTAAGCCAGCTACAAGGAGGTTTGATAGTCAGGCCAAAATATGGACTTTTTATGGTCATGAAGTGGTCGGGGCCCGCATTGTGGCTAAAATTATGGCCAAACTTAAGTACCCTAAGAAAATTGCCGAGGATGTAGAGCGCTTGGTGCGCTACCATATGTTTTTTATGGACACCGAGCAACTCACCCTCTCCGCTGTACGTCGAGTAGTAGCTAAAGTTGGTCAGGAAAATATTTGGGACCTAATGAAACTACGGATGTCGGACCGGATTGGTATGGGCCGACCCAAAGAAGACCCGTATCGACTCAGAAAATATGAGTCAATGATAGAAGAGGCCTTGCGTAGCCCGACCTCGGTCACTATGCTTAAAATAGGTGGGGAAGACCTAATAGGGGAGCTAAAACTAAAACCTGGGCCTAAGCTGGGCCATATTTTGCACGCCTTGCTGGAAGAGACCCTAGATGAACCGGAGAAAAACACCAGGGAATATCTCCTAGAGAAAGCCTTGGAACTAAGTAGACTAGATGAAAAAGAATTGGCCAAGTTGGGAGAAAAGGGAAAGGAGAAAAAGGGAGAAGTGGAAGAAAAAGAATTGGAGGAGATTAGAAAAAAACATAAAGTTAAATAACTAGAAACCTAAACCCCCGGCCGCTACGCGGCCGGGGGTTTAGGTTTATTATTAAAATTTTAGAAACAAACAACCCGCTCACTATAGGTTGGAGCGGGGGAGCGGTGCCAAGTTTACGAGAAGCCGAGGGCTTCGGAGGTCCTATCAAGAGAATAAATAGATAGAACCAAAAATTTAAAAAGAGGAGAACAAAATGGGAAACTCTCCAAGCCTTCGTAAAGGACACCTGCAAGAAAAGACCAGATCATCGACTGACATCAGTGTACTATCGGACAAAATAAAGGACAAACTATTTATGTGGATAACTATTTTTAGCTCAAGAAAAAATCAATCCTAGTTTGCTATGATAGTAAGTAATGGAAAAAAATCCTTTAGAAAACAGTGCTGAAAATATTGCAGTAAATGACGTCAGTAAAAAACTTTCTACCTTGAGAGAGAAATCTGAAACCAGGACCAAAGCTTGGCCCCAAAATTTGTTAAGTAAAACCAAAAGAGCAATCGAAGTATATCTTTTAACCGGTCTTTCTTTGGTGGCCGTAGGTTGTGGTGAGAAAGAAAATGTAGATGCGAAACCAACTATCGGAGTGGAAAATGAGGAAAAAGAAAATCTAGCCTTAGAAATTTTAGGCCAAATCGCTGGCGATCGGATTGTCTGGAATGTGGATGGGGGTTTCACTCTCGACCTAGGAGGAGATACTGGATTCTTTACTCTCGCTGGAGAAAAATATCCAGCATTAGTGGAACTGATTTCTGAAAGCTATAACGAAGGAATATCCGATATGGGTTATAGTTTTGACCAAGCCGAAAAACACTCACTGGAACCAAAAATCAAGGCCTGGATAGTGGCTCAGGGTGAAAAAACAAACAGAGAAGATCTTCCCCAAGAATTTCAGGGTGTAGAAGGAACCAGGGAACAATTGAAAAACCAATTAGGAAGTGACCTATCTCCCAACCTAGAAAAAAACAATGAGAAAAATACCCCAGAAATAAATACCGCCCCTGAAATAACTGATTTTTTATAATTTTATGTCTTTAGCAACCACCCTCAGCGAAAAATTAAGACTAGATCACTTACTAGCGAGTGAACAAGCGGCAATTATTGCCGACCTAGAAAGTATTATTATGGCCAATGTAACAACGGCCGTTCTCGAAGCTTTACCACCAGCAAGCCGTGAACAATTTGAAGAGCTAGTAGCGAGCGCAAGCGATGAAGAAATTTTACTGTTCATCAAAAAACACCTGACTAATTTTGAAGAAATAAAAGAAAAGGAGGCGACCACCGTAATTGCCGATTTTCTGTCGCATTTTGAAGACTAAGGTTTAGCTTCTCCACCTCGGCCGTGAAATTTTTTGTGAATATCCCGCAATTGGCGGTCGGTAACGTGGGTATAGATTTGAGTGGTAGCCACATTGGCGTGACCCAACATCATTTGGACCGAGCGAATATCGGCCCCATTTTGTAGCAGGTCAGTAGCAAAGCTGTGGCGAATCACGTGCGGGGTAACCTTGCCGGTAATACCGGCCTTGACCGCATAATGTTTTACTATCCGCTCAATACTACGAGTAGTGAGTCGAGTGGGAGCATCACCCTTTCTGGCCATACTCACAAACAAAGCTTCCTCGACATCACCCCTCTTGTCGAGGTATTTTTTGACCGCCCCCTTAGCATCTTCCGACAAAAAGACTAGGCGCACTTTTTCCCCCTTGCCTCGCACGGTAAACTCGTCACGAGCGAGGTCGAGAGAATCGCGGTTGAGCCCCGCCAACTCGGATACACGAAGCCCGGTGGAGAAAAACAGTTCGAGCAAGGCCTGGTCACGCAAAGCCATTTCACCACCACCCTCCGGGGCAGCCAAAAGGCGAGTCAGCTCGCTCGCCGATATAAGTTCTAGTTCACGGCCACCCGTTTTAGCGAGCTCAATTCGCTCAGGCGAAAGAGACTTCACGCCACGACGAGCCAAATACTTGAGAAAAGTACGAAGGGCAATAAGGTGATAGTTTTGGGTATTTTTCTTGAGCGTACCAGTAGGGGAGGGTTGGCGGTTTAGCCACAGGCGAAACTCGCGCAAAACATCGTCGGTAATACCGGCCACAGTCGTGATTTTGGTCTGGCAAATGAATTTAGTGAGGTAGCGGTCGTAATTTTCGACCGTTTTTAAGCTGCGTCCTTTTTCAATCTCGACATATTCGAGAAACTGGCGTTTTAGGGTATTGATTTCAGAAATATCCATATTTAAAGTCGTAATCGGAGTAATGCTTGACAATATGTTATTCTATGCTATACTTATAGCTAGAGCCTGGGCCAGTCAAGAAACAACAGGCTTGGACGACATTATTTCCAGAGAACAGCGGGCTACAAAATGCCAACTCTCTGGAGTAATTTGCCCCGCCCGCTACGATGCAGTTGAGTTATTCGCCCACAGTCCTCCTATTACAAACGATGGACAAAGGGACACTCAACACACTCGTAGCGGGTGTTTTTTATTTTATTGAGTCGCACAATAATTATACGGTAAATTGACATCCAAAACAAAAAAGCTAGACT
>CAZIIR010000020.1:0-6401 GCA_964539475.1 uncultured Candidatus Saccharibacteria bacterium | reverse complement strand
CTGGCGATCGGGGGCAAAAAAGGAGAACCCCCGACTCCAATCCTGCACCCGCTAGGCCGATCTCGCTCTGTGCCGTTGCTCACGGACCACAGATCTCGGCCTAGCGGGCTTTTTTATATCAGACTTGCAAAATTAGGCCACATATGCTACTATTCGGCCATGCTTACGACCAAGAAAAAACAAGCAGTCATCAAGAAAGTAGCTAAACACGAGAAAGACACTGGCTCTTCAGAGGTGCAAATTGCCCTTCTATCCGAGCGCATTGAGGAACTTTCTTCTCACTTGAAGACCCATAAAAAAGACAACCACTCCCGACGAGGTTTACTAAAGCTCGTCGCCAACCGTCGCTCCCACCAAAAATATTTGGAAGCGACCACTAAAAAAGCCGAGGCTAAGAAAGAGGCCAAATAGGTCTCTTTTGGTTTAGGGTGTATAATTTTTAAAGTTTTAATAGTAGGTAAGTATTTTTTAATAATCTGTTTTAATTTTCATGCAAGTAATAAAGCATAAGAGCCAGCGTGTTGGCGTATTCATAGACACGCAGAACCTTTATCATTCGGCTAAAAACCTATACGGCGCAAGAGTAAATTTTGCCGCTATTTTGCAAGACGCCGTCGACGAACGTGAGCTAATTCGCGCCCGCGCCTATGTCGTAACCACCGAAGCTGGTGACGAGAAAAGCTTTTTCGAAGCTCTTCATAAAATTGGCATCGAGGTAAAAACCAAAGACCTCCAAATATTTATGGGCGGAGCCAAAAAGGCCGACTGGGACGTAGGTCTAGCAGTGGATGCTATTTCCATGGCGCCCAAGCTCGATGCTGTCATTATTGTTTCCGGTGATGGCGACTTCGTACCACTAGTCGAGTATCTCCGCACTAATATGGGTTGCCAAGTCGAAGCCGTATCTTTTGGCCGTAGCACTAGCTTGCGCCTAAAAGAATCGGTCGACGAATTTCTCGACCTTGACCTAGACGCCCGAAAATATTTGATTGGCAACGGCAAGAGTGGCCCCACCAAACGCCGGCGACCCCACCCAGCTAAAAGTGCTGAAAGTAAAAGCGAATAACCCTAAAAACCCCTCGAGCATACGCTCGAGGGGTTTTGTTTTAGAGATTAAATAAGTTAACATTATCTTCATATGCGCGGAATAGAATTTTCCCCCGATTCCTATCGAGGTGAACAAAAAGAAGTTATAGCTAAAGCTTACGCCAAAGCTGAGGCCTTGTTTTTACAGCACGAAATTAAACCTAGAGACTTTATTCATCTGTATACAGAAAGGGCAGTCTTAAATGATTTAGACTACGTTTCCCGTCTTGAAAAAAAGATGGATTTACAAAATAGTCCTCACGAAAAAACAAAACTAGTCCCCGCTACAATACTAGAGGCAATAATATTCGAACAAGGCGAGCAAAGTGAATGGTTTGGCCCCGAAGCTTCGACTATTAAAACCTCCCGCTACGATGACGTCGTAAACAAAGTCGATACAATTATTGAATTTATAGATAAACGAAAAAAAGCTTCCCATAGCGCCCTAGCTATTGATGCAACCTTCAGCCTAAATATTCACGACAAGTTAAACGAGATTAAAAAAATGATCAACGCTGGAACACTGGCAAATATTAAATACTTTCAATCGGATAATAGTCCTCACCGAGGAGAACTTCTAAATGTACCCTTGACTGTGGTTAGCTCTCACTACAAAACCGTCCAAGAACTAAGCCGGCTATGGGTAGACAATGACCATGAAGCCCTCGGCAAACACTGGATACAGTTTCAGCTTCTTGACGAACTTACCGAACAGGGCCACCTCTATGCGGACTACGCCACCAAAGTAAAACAACCAAAGATAGCTAATCTCTACCAAGAGATTGCTGAATTAGCAGAGGAAATTTTGAGAGTAAAGACTGAAAATGGACTGGTTGACCCTGGAATAAGAGACGATAATTTTTATAAAAATCTTCAGGATATGGAAAAAATATTTCACTACTAAAATTTATTTTTTCGCAATTCACAAAATAACACGCAAAATACTAGTAAGTGGCTCTCAGTCTATTTATAATGTAGTTAATGGCTGAAGAACCTATAGTTAATAGTACATCAACTGGTAACAACCCAGCTGAACCTACAGTGGTTGAACCTAAAACAGAACCGGTCGTAACTGAACCGCCGGTGGCGACACCCAGTCCGGCACCAGCAACTCCGGTTACCCCAACCCAGCCGACTGCCAATTCGGCCGGGTCTTTTCGCGACCGTCTAGCCAAAGCCAAACTAGCAATGGAGGGGCCAGAGCGCACCCTAAAACGAGAGGAGGAGGAAACCGAGGAAAAAGTAAAAAATGAGACTAGCGAGATTGAAAAAAACATCGCCCTTTTAAACCACAAAAAAGAAAAACTCGAAATAAACTGGGTCGTGCTCGACACCAAGTCAAACGAACTAAAAAGCTTGCTTTCTCCACTTAAAAAAGAGGAAGAAGAAATAGAGTTGGCCGAAGACCAACTAGAAGGGGAGGAGCACACCACTACCGACGTGGCCACCCGCCAAGAGATAGAAAAAAAGCGTTGGGCCACACAAGATAAACGCAAGGACGTAGAAAAAAGAAAATGGGAACTAGAAAACAAGATATTGGATATTGATGGTGAACTAAAGAAAAACACCACCGAATATCAGTCGTACCTAGACGAAGAAGAAATTCTAAAGAAAAAGTTAGAGACTTTGGAATATGAAATCCAGGCGGCTAAAGAGAGAGTACGCCAAGAGGAAGAAAAGCGACGCGAAGAAGAAGAGGCAAAAATGGTGGCTGCCGAAACCAAACGACGAGAAGAAGCAAAGCAAAAGGAGGAAGAAATGGAAGCTAAACGCAAGGCCGACTTACTAGCGGACAAGAAAGCAGAAGAAGAAGCCAGACTCAAAATTGAAGCAGACAAGAAAAAAGCCGAGGACGATAGTCGGCGCCAAGCCGAGACTGACCGACTAAAAAGACTGGCCGAAGAACAAAAAAAACGAGCAGAATTGGAAACCAGAAGACAAGAAGAGGCTCGTAAAACTGCCGAGATTGCCAAACCAGCTGAACCAACCTCGACCGACGAAAATAGTAAGCGAGCCGAGCTACTAGAAAAGGCTCGACGAGCGGCCGCCGGGGAAAAAATAATTATTCCTCCTTCTTCACCAGTGGAAACTGCCGACCTAACGACCGAAAAAGTAGAAGGCAGTGTTACCCCGCCCGCTAATAATATTTTTGAAGAGGAAGAAATCCTGTCTTTTGGTCCAAACGAAACCTCCGACTTGCCCAAAATGCGTACCTTCCGCTCTGACGTAGAAAATATGCTTAGCCCAGAACAGGTGAAGGAGGCCAAGAAAAAATTTCCTTGGCTTAAATAAATTTTAATAGATTTAGCACTCCCTTATGGAGGAAAGCGACATCGAGAAAAAACGCACCCAAGCCAGACTGGCTATGTCGGCTGGCCACAAACCAGGCGCCCCTTTTTCTGTGTCGACAACTTTGCCTTCCACCACCGACACCAGCACGACTGTGACCGAGGAAGAAATCTCTAAAAAAAGAGAAGAGGCTAGAAAGGCTATGGAGGGGAATGAGCGACGCAAAAAAAGAGAAGAGGAACAAAAACTGGAACAAGAAAGTTTGGCTCGACTAACAGAAATAGAAAATATAAAAATAAAAAGAGTAGCTATCGAGCAAAAACTGGCCGCCGAGAAAAAAGACGATGAAAATTCAATAAAAAAGACTCAGGAAGAAAACGAGGATGCTTATCGCGAAAAAGTAAGTGAAGCTAAAACTGAAATAAATAAGATAAAAAATGACCTCGACCACCCGGTGCCTTTTCACAGCCTAACTACCGATATTCAAAATACCGGCAACCGCGAAACTATTAGCCTAGCCGCCGAAGCTCTAGCCGACCGAGAAAAACAACTTCAAAGAGAAAAACTAGCCGGACAAAATGCCAAGAAAAGTTTTTGGCTATCGGGTGCAATTTGGCTAATGGCGGTAGTGTTTGTAGGTGGTAGTCTAGTGGTTCTCTCATACGCTCTAATTCTTAAAAAGAAGGAGGCAGCTGGAGTGGCTTTGAACCAACACCGCGCTTTATTTTATACCGAAGAAACCCGCGCGGTAAAAATTGATACCAAAACACCGAGCCAAATAAAAACCGCCATCGTAATCGCGGGCCGACCTATTGCTACCGCCAACAGCCTAACCGATATATATTTTACGCGCACCAAAAAAATAGAAGATCAAGAAATAACCGAACCCTTAACCGCGACAGACTTTCTAGCTGTAACCAACGCCTCGTTCACACCCGATTTTACTTTTTTTCTGACTGGCGATTTTATGACCGCTGTTTACACCAAAAGTTTGGCTGACAAAAGTTATGTTTATGTTTTTAAAACCCGGAGCTTTGAACACTCTCTAGACGCCCTACTCCAAGATGATAAAAATATGACTATCGCTTTATACGATGGCCTAATACTGGAAACAACCAAGTTAAAAATTGCGGCCAATAATTTTCGCGATGAAACTATTGCCAATATTGATAGTCACACTCTGCGCGACGAGACCGGCCAAATGTTGATGATGTATGCCTTCCTCGACCGCTCGACACTGGTTATAGCTCAAAACGAAGATGCTTTCCAAAAAGTGCTGGAAGCGGTAACCCATACCACCACTAGCGGACTGTAGCCCAAGCGCTTGCCCTACCTCTTTTCTGTGTTAAGATATTTTTATGATTGACTTAAATAAATACCAAGACAAATTGTTGGCCCTTAAAAAAGGGGAGGAAGAAAATATGGCCGGAATAGCCACTACCAAATTAAACCTAGACGGTGAGCTTTGGACTGCTACCCCGGCCGACCGCGAACAAGAGATTGAGATGCGCGACGAGGTCGCCGACCGTTTTGAAGATTTAAGCGAACGCGAAAGCACGGAAAGGACTTTCGAAGCCAGCCTAAAAGAAATCAACGACGCTCTGGTTAGAATCGAAAACAAAACCTACGGCTTGTGCAAAGTATGCGGCGCGGAAATTGAGACTGAAAAACTAGACGCTAGTCCCGCTACCGCTACCTGCAAAGCCCACGTGGAAGAATAATAAATTTTACTGTTATGTTTGCTACAACCAAGTCTGCTCAACTCATCGGCCTCTCAGCCGATGTTATTGGTATAGAAGTCGACATCGGCAAAGGTCTTCACTCTTTTTCTATTGTTGGTCTCGCCGACAAAGCGGTGGATGAAGCCAAAGACCGCATCAACGCCGCTATTAAAAACTCGGGCTTCAAAGCCCCCGCCAAAGGTAATAAAAAAATTATTGTCTCGCTTGCCCCGGCTGATATAAAAAAGACGGGGACACATTTTGACGTCGCAATCGCACTAGGCTTTCTCCTTGCTAACGGCGATATTAAATTTGACCCAAGCAACAAACTTTTTTTAGGCGAACTAGCTCTCGACGGTAGCATACGGCCAGTGCGGGGCACGTTATTCATCGCCCAAAAAGCGAAAGAAGCTGGTTTCACTGAAATATATGTACCCCAAGAAAACGCGCGGGAGGCCGCCCTGATCGACGGGCTAACTGTGTACGGGGCGGGCACGCTACGCGAACTAGTAGACCACCTCTTTCAAACCACCGGCGAAAGTGGGGAGACTGTTTCATTGCGACTTACACCGGCCAAACGAACAGTAATAAAACAAAAAGCCAGGGAAGCAGAAATAGATATGAGTGATGTGAAGGGTCAGACTTCAGCCAAAAGAGGGTTAATGATTGCGGCGGCTGGCGGTCACAATGTGGCCATGTTTGGCCCGCCCGGTACTGGTAAAACAATGCTCGCGCGCGCCTTTGCGGGAATTTTACCACCGCTTACTTTTCCCGAAATATTAGAAGCCACCGGTATCCACTCGGCCGCTGGTGTTACTCGCACCCTAGTTGTGCACCCACCCTACCGTGCCCCACATCACACCGGTAGTTATGTGGCTTTAGTAGGCGGAGGGGCGAACCCGCGACCTGGTGAAATAACTTTGGCCCACACCGGTGTTTTGTTTCTCGACGAATTTCCCGAATTTGATAAAAAAGTTTTAGAGACTTTGCGTCAACCGCTAGAAGACCGCCGAGTGACCGTGGCTCGCGCCAAACACACCGTCGACTTTCCGGCCCGATTTATTTTGGTGGCCGCCATGAACCCTTGCCCTTGTGGCTTCCGCGGAGCCAAAGCGAGAAACTGTGTTTGTGCGCCACGTGACATTGCTCGGTATGAAAGAAAGTTGTCGGGCCCGATTGTGGACCGCATTGATGTGTGGCTCCAAGTGGCCGAAGTTAAACACGCCGACTTGTCGACCGAGACCAAGGAAAAAACTTCCGCCGAGCTAAGTGAGAAGGTAAAAAGAGCGAGGGCTATTCAAGAAA
>CAZIIR010000019.1:0-13827 GCA_964539475.1 uncultured Candidatus Saccharibacteria bacterium | reverse complement strand
AATGGTAAGAGGTGTGACCACCGCGTTAAACCGCCAAAACACAGAATCGGAAACTAATTTTGAAAGTGGTGATGGAAGGCCAACCGAAGTTGGCCGAAAAATGGTGCCACCGATAGGATTTGAACCTATATACCTCCGGGTTTTCAGCCCGTTGCTCTATCCGACACAAGCTCGATTTAGTACTTACTCCTCTGTCGATCGCCAGAGAAATCTACTTAAAAAGAGTGTTCCTGTGTCCGTCTGAGCTACAGCGGCAAAGAACATTGGACAAAAGTCCCATCACCACTTTCAAATTTTTCAAACAACATTGTATTTTGGAACAATCAAAAAAAACTTGTCCCGTTGGAAGTATTTTTACTTTCCAACTGGGATTGATTTCCAAATTTCCTAATAGGAATGGACGAATTAGTACACCACGGCTGAACACATCTCTGTGCTTACACCTAGTGCCTATCAACGTGGTCATCTCCCACGGGTCTCATAACGATACCTAATCTTGAGGTTGGCTTCCCGCTTAGATGCTTTCAGCGGTTATCCATTCCCGACATAGCTACCCTGCGTTGCCCCGGGCGGGACAGCAGGCAGACCAGAGGTCAGTTCATCTCGGTCCTCTCGTACTAGAGACAAATCCTCTCAAGTATCAACGCCTGCAGCAGATAGGAGACCAACCTGTCTCACGCATGTTTTCACTTATTACTAAGTGCATCGGACTGTATCTTCCCCCGCACTTTTTAAAAAGTGCGGGGGGCTAACGTTCAGTCTCTACGGGTCCGAGTACTACTTTAAATTTTTTAAAATCTAAAGTAGTGCTCGGTTCCCTCGGTATTACCCAGACACTGTTAATGTCCCGGGTTCCACCGATATAAGTCAGCATCTCGTAATATATTTCTACATTACGCCGCCGTGATTATGGTTGGTTCCTATACTTATTTCACAAACGAAAAACTCGAAGGGATTCAAACTGTTCAAAAGACAAAATTTAATCTCCTGAACGGTTTGAACCCAGCTCGCGTATCTTTTTAAATGGCGAACAGCCATACCCTTGGGACCTTCTCCAGCCCCAGGATAAGATGAGCCGACATCGAGGTGCCGAACACCGCCGTCGCTATGGACGCTTGGGCGGTACCAGCCTGTTATCCCCAGGGTAGCTTTTATCCGTTAATCTTCAGCCGTTTCTAAGGCGGACTGTCGGTTCACTATGCTCTGCTTTCGCATCTGCTCGACATGTACGTCTTGCAGTCAAGCCCTCTTATGCCATTACACTATCGGCACGGTTTCCATTCGCGCCTAGAGGACCTTAATAGACTCCTCCGTTACTTTTTAGGAGGATAGCGCCCCACTAAAACTACCTACCAGATACTGTCTCACGATGGTTTACACCGTGGTTAGAACATACATTCTTACAGAGTGGTATTTCACTGACGACTCCACGCCACCCGAAAGCGACGCTTCAAAGTCTCCCACCTATGCTACGCAGTAAGAACGTAGGCTCAATATCAAGCTGCAGTAAAGCTCCTGGGGTCTTTTCGTCTAGCTGCAGGTAGAGGGCATCTTCACCCCCATTGCATTTTCACCGGGCTACTCCTCGAGACAGTTCCCCAGTCGTTACACCATTCGTGCACGTCTGAACTTACCAGACAAGGAATTTCGCTCTTATATTCCTCAAATAAGGACTATATCTTCACCCCTAATTTTGCTGGCTAAAACATTTTGTAAACAAAATGTTCGCCCGAACATTTGCAAAGCAAATGTTTTAGGGGGCATGGCGTATAGTCTCTTCGTGCCATGTGGATCATGCGCATGTCACCACGCGCTGAGGTAGCTTTTGAATGATATATTTTTCTTCTGTTTATCTTACTAGCTATAGGTTCGCCCCAATCCGTCCTGCGCTCAATTTGCATCAAGCGCAAGACCTTAGGACGATTATAGTTATCGCCGACATTCACCCGGGCTTATAAAGCAAGCCTACCACATTCAAATCGCTACAATCGGTAACGAACTGAATGTGATAGACCCACCTTATTTGACCTTCGGGCATTGGTCAGGTGTCACCCCCTATACATACTCTTACGAGTTCGCAGGGAGCTGTGTTTTTGATAAACAGTCGCCAGGGATTCTTTAGCTGCGTCCGTCCCGCTTGCGCGGGGTTAGGAAGGCCTTATCGCAAACTTACGGCCGCTTTTTTGCCGAGTTCCTTGAGGAGCAATCACCCGTTCGCCTTGGTCTTCTCGACCTGATCACCTGTGTCGGTTTGCGGTACGGTTTCTATAGTATTGAAGCTTAGAG
This sequence comes from uncultured Candidatus Saccharibacteria bacterium, assembly GCA_964539475.1. Classification (GTDB taxonomy): domain Bacteria; phylum Patescibacteriota; class Minisyncoccia; order Phycocordibacterales; family XYD1-FULL-46-19; genus XYD1-FULL-44-32. Next base: position 11,541 of record CAZIIR010000019.1, on the reverse strand, counting down.
GCTTTTCTTGGAAGCGCGCTTTGCCAGATTTCCGAGGCAGAACCTCGAATTTTCGCTCCGCTTGGAGTATTGCAGTCCGGATTTACCTAGACTACCTCCTGACGGCCCGAGCGTAAATCCAATAATACGCCTGGCATACTGCACTCCGTCTCCCCATCGCATACTACAGAAGTCACGGAATATTAACCGTGTGTCCATCGCCTGCGGTTTTCACCATCGGCTTAGGCCCGACTAACCCTTGGCTGATCACCATTGCCAAGGAAACCTTGATCTTTCGGCGGGCAGGGATCTCACCTGCCTTGCGGTTACTTGTGCCAACATTCTCACTTCCGAACGCTCCACGAAGCTTCACAACTTCGCTTCACCGCGGATCGGAACGCTCTCCTACCACGCCACCTGTTCGAAAACAGATGACATCCTCACCTTCGGTACCATGCTTAGCCCCGATTATTTGCGGCGCAAGATCTCTGAATGAGTGAGCTATTACGCTTTCTTTAAAGGATGGCTGCTTCTAAGCCAACCTCCTCATTGTCGGAGAAATTTCACCTCCTTAAGTGCACTTAGTGTAGATTTAGGGACCTTAGATTGAGGTCAGGGCTGTTTCCCTTTTGACCACCGGACCTTAGCGCCCGGAGTCTAACTGCCAGACTTTAGTTTCTGGTATTCGGAGTTTGATAGAATCGACGAGATTTCTCCCTATTCGACTCTTCCAGTGCTCTACCCCCAGAAGGAACATCTGACGCTACCCCAAAAGATATTTCGGAGAGAACCAGCTATTACCAGGTTCGATTAGCTTTTCACTCCCTACCACAGGTCATCCGATAGTATTGCACGGCTAACCGGTTCGGGCCTCCCCCCGCATTTCTGCGGGGTTCACCCTGCCCATGGCAAGCTCACCTGGCTTCGGGTCTTATGCGGACTACAAACGCGCTATTCACACTTGGTTTCCCTGCGGCTCCACCCCATAAGGGCTTAGCCTGCAGTACGCATAAACTCGTTGGCTCATTCTTCAATAGGCACGCGGTCACCCCCGAAGGGGCTCCCACTCCTTGTAAGCATATGGTTTCAGGTCTATTTCAACGCCCTTATCGGGCTGCTTTTCACCTTTCCCTCACGGTACTAGTTCACTATCGATCACAAAATGTATTTAGCCTTGCCGGTTAGTGCCGGCGGATTCCCTCAAGGCTTTCATTCCTCGAGGTACTCAAGAACACAAACAAGGAAGATAACTTATTTTCGCCTACAGGGCCATTACCTTCTGTGGCGCTGCTTCCCAGCAGCTTCGGCTAATAAGATATTTTTTGACTCCCCTAGAAATCTACGTTTGTGCCTTACAACCCCGACAAGCAAGCTTGTCGGTTTGGGCTCCTCCCTGTTCGCTCGCCGCTACTAAGGGAATGCTTAGAACCTCATAGTTTGGAAGCTCGAAATTCGCGCCTCCAAACTAGGAAGTTCATTTAGTCTCTATTCCTCCGGGTACTGAGATGTTTCACTTCCCCGGGTTCGCTCCTGCAAAAGCAGGTAATCGAGCTTTACTCGATCGGGTTTCCCCATTCGGACATCTTCGGATCAAAGGTTGCTAGGCACCTCCCCGAAGCGTATCGCCGCCAAGCCGCGTCCTTCATCGCCATTTTGTGTCAAGGCATCCACCATATGCTCTTAATTTCCTATTAGGAAATTTAAAAACCACTGCCGTCAGCAACTCTTCATATCGTCGATTTTTGCAAACCAACACCAGACGGTGAGTCTGTAATATTAAAACTGCTAACGGATTTCTTTTTTGATTGCTATTTAACTTTCAAAACACAATGTTTCTACCTTCTGCCTCCGATACTTGAAAAGACCCCTTTCGTCTATCCTTAGACGAATAAGTCGGTATCGTGACAGGATTCAATTTTCAAAGGTCGGTCGTTCGGAAAAAAATAAACCGCCGAGCAGGCGGTGGAAAGCAGCACAATCTAAAGACAAGCTACTGTTTCCGCCTGGTTTTTGGAGTTATTTTATTTAACATATCTGACAAGGGCTATTATATACTAAAGACAAGCGCCGTCAAGGACCATCAGCAAGGTTGCCCCCTTATCCAGCAATAACCTTATTTAAAGGCCTAAAATACCTAAAAAGCCCTGGATAAACCAGGGCTTTTTAGGTAGGTTTAACAAACCAGATTTTAACCTATCTCCGTTCTGAAATATCCTGTCTCAGTTTCTCTAGGTACCGAGCCGCCGCATCGCGGCCACCCAAACCGAAAGCGAGGCCTCCGGCTAAGGCAAGCATAGCCACTAGCCCAGTAAACAAAGTCTGAGCAAAAACCGCCCCAATGTTTAATTGATTGAAGGCAGCCAAAATAGCAAAAATCCAAATCGCCCACTTAGTAATCCCGCCCAACAGGTCCGAATACATTACACCGGCTGCCTTGGCCGAACCAACAACAATATTGCGCAAGACGTCAGCAATGACCGCCGCAATAAGCAAAATAATCGCCGCGGCAATCACATTTGGAATATACGAAGCAACCACTATCTTCAAAAATTCATTAATCTGATCGAGGCCAAGTACGTCAAACGACGCAATTAGGAAAACAACAATTACAAACAATTTTACTAATGCCCCAATGAAAGCACCGGCATCCAACCGATAACCGGCCCGATTGACCAAGTCTTGAATACCCAAACTTTGCAAAACTGCGTCTAATTTCAAAGTTCGAATCAACCCAGCAACCCACTTGCTAATTAAAGTAGCAAAGACCCAACCAACAATAAAAATAATTATCGAAACCAAAATATTTGGCACATAAGAAATCATATTCAACCACAGATCTTGAAACGAGGTAACCAACACATTACTCCAAGTTTGTAACAGCATAAAGGTAATTTAATCTAATGCTTAAAAAATAATTCGACCAGCTAATTTATAATCTGATTCTAGCTAAATGGTAGCATAAAACAAAATCAAGGGGCAGGCCCCTAAGTAAAAACCCGCCCGGTGGCCCAAAGGGCCACCGGGCGGGTTTTTACTTAGGGGCTCCCAGCTAAAAAGTCAGCTTGTCTACCATTTTTTCGTGCGGATAGTCAAAAATATCGCGAATAAAACGATCACTAGTACCGGCTCGATATAAAAAATCTTCAGTTTCCAGCATGGCATAATTAAGCTCCTTGCCAACCTCCGCCTCAATTGAGCGTACAGTTTTTTCAATTACCCCTTTTTTCAAATGATCACCAACCAATAAAATATCTAGACGTCGGTCGTCTTCGTCTAAAAATATTCCAGACACTACCAAAAGTTTTACTCGACCACAATTTCTAAACCTTTTAACAATATCTGTTTTGCGACGCAAAAAATCAGTATTGAGGAGGGTGCGCAAGTTTTGAGACAACGGAAAAGACGGGTCTAATTCCCACCCCTGTACAGTTTTGCGCCGACCATTTCTCAAAACGGTCGTTCTTTTTTGTTTGAGCAAGCCTACACCCAGCAACAAAGAAATCTCCCGCCTGATAGCGGCCGTCGGTACTTTGCTCCTTTTTACTACCTCTACTCGATCAAAAATTACTTCCGGATTAAAAAGAAAAAGTCGCAAAAGTTTGACTCGATGTTTACTATCAAAAAGTTTTTCCAGAATTTCCATCCCGTTAGAGGTAGAACACGGACTATTTGTCCCTGCCTATACCCAGATTTAGGTTGATAATAATTTGGTTTTTCATGGTGAAGGTTAGTTTAGTGTCCGTCCTGCCTGCCGGTAGGCAGGGACCTCTAACGGGATCCATCGTATTAGAACTAAAGCCTTAAAATAGACCGGGCAATACCGCTGTTTAGCCGGACCGTCTTGGTCAGAATATAACACAACTAAAGACTAAATAAAACAACCGGTTCGCCCAAGGGCAAACCGGTTGTTTTAACTTGATTATCAAGCTTTATTTAAGAGTGACCTTACCACCAGCTGTTTCAATAGCTGTTTTCATTGCCTCAGCATCCTCTTTCTTTACCCCTTCTTTTAGAACTGAAGGAGCGGCATCAACCAAATCTTTAGCTTCTTTCAAACCTAGGCCCAAAGCTTCTTTAACCGCCTTGATTACCTGAACCTTCTGGTCTCCAGCGGCAGTCAATTCGACAGTAAAGGAACTTTTTTCAGCACTAGCACCAGCGTCCCCTGCTCCGGCCCCAGCAACAACAGTTGCCTGAGCTGAAACACCAAATTTCTTTTCAAAAACTTTTACCAACTCATGAAGTTCTAAAACACTCATTTCTTCAATCTTAGTAATCAAGTCCTTAAACTTAGCTGGAACCTCAAATGATTCTTCCTCTTTCGTAGCCACCGGAGCAACCGCCTCCACTACAGGAGCGGTTGTTTCCTCGGTCTGTACATCTTTTTTCTCTTCGTCCATATTTTTTAATTTAATTTAGATAATTATTTACTTTCCTTAGCCAAGGCAATTTGGTCCAAAGCGACCACTAAGCCCTGGATCGGCCAATTAAGCATATTGGCAATCTGACCATACAGAACTTCGCGGGCTGGAATCTTGGCAATTTCCATCATCGCTACCTCATCCATAAACTTACCTTCAAATACCCCTCCTACAATAGAAACGGTATTTGGGTTAGTTTTACTAAAATCATAAACACCTTTCGCTGGTGCCAACAAATCACTATCTGAATATGCAACCGCAATTTCACCGGGTAAGTTTGGTAACTCGCCAGCAATACCTGCTTCACCTAGTGCTATTTTCACCAAAGTCTTTTTGGCTACCGAGTAACCAACACCAGCTGATCGCAAATTTTTGCGCAACTGGTCAGCTCCGGCCACCGTTAACCCATGAAAGTTAACAAAAGTGATCGCCTGAGAATTTTTGGCCACCCCTCTCATTTTGTCGAGGATAACCGATTTTTTGTCTCTTGATAAAGCCATAATTTTTTAATTCGTTTTCCTGGTAACCCAGGTTTATCTAAAACAAGTCACCAAATTTAACTTCTTGTTTCAAATAAAAAACGGCAATAAAGCCGCCGGACGTTCGACCTCCCCCAACCTATAAATATAGGTTAGCTTAAAGTTGGGACCTAATTAGGGCTTATGGCCGGCCACAGGCCGACCGCCTAATGTCTACGGCGTTAGGCAAAATGTAGCAGACAAGGTGAAATTTGTCAAAAGTCTCCGCCAGCTTCAGTTGTGGACCGATTTTCATACCACGATATCGCTCCCATCAAAAGGAGGCCAATAATAATAATGGCGAGAAACCCAGCCGACATTTTCCAAAAACCTGGTGAATTATTTTGCATTTAAATAACCTTAATTTATTAGGTTAATAATAGCTTGTTTTACCCTAAGTGGGAACTCAAAAAACTTAATTTTAAAATTTGATTTAGGTACTTCTAGTACATAAACCTCTTCGGTACTTGAACTAGAAGTACTACTAATTACCGCCCGGTCTTGTATCGGCAACGCCGTCACAAACACCTCAGTAACAGGTTGTACGCCTGACCGTAGATTCAGCGTCTCTTTTTCAATAACTTGAATTTTAGCCAACCTATCTTTATCTTCTGGCGATAATGGTTTTTCACCACAAGAATGAGTCACCGCTCCATTAGGGGAGACCAGCTCTACATAAGAGTGGTCCGTCAAAGCAAAAGGTAGGGACAAGTTATCGAACGACAATTTCATACCTGGCAAAAGAATCGTATCTGGCGCTAAAATCAATCTTTCCTCACCTTGTCTAATACTCCACCCACCCAAATTCATTTCATATTTACTACTATTACCAATCGTAAAATTAGTTGGGGTTGAACAATCAATAGAAAAGTCCGCTGGTAGTACTTTAACTGTCGTACGACTAATCTCTTCATCACTACCGCGACCAGCGGTCACCACTACAACATAGTCACCCGCCTGACGGTAAATATGTTCAACTTTACGACCCCGCGCCTTAGTCCCATCACCAAAAGCCCAAGTTAAATTAGCTGAAGCAAACTTACTAGCTTCAGGTATCTCGAGCGTCAACACCGAATTGACCAAAACTAAACGCACGCGACCAGCAGTAAACTCACTTTTTTTAGTATTAACAAGAGACTTAATCGGAGTTGTACTCTGATGAGAAGAATAACTTTCGTTACCAGAATCAGACTCCTCAGAATCTTCATAATCTTCGTCGTCCCCATCATCTACCCCACCATTACCACCAGTAAAATTAGAATCAATAATAATCCGCGGTGAATCGAGCGTCACCACAGAAGTACCTGACACTCCCTCCACTGCTAGGGTCACTTTCACTTTATAGTTACCATCGGTCACTACTTCTCCAGAACTTTTCTTCCCGTCCCAAGACTTTACTGAACCAGTCGTAAAACTATCGGTCTGGCTAAAATACTTTACGGCCGTCGATCGTGAGCAAACACTATCGGCGGCCGTACAAATGGCAATCGTATTAAATTTTACTGGCGTATCAGTCGTGAGAGAAATTTCCACTGTGTCATTACGGCCCGGATTCAGTGAAGCGTCGACCGTCTCACCGTTTAACCTAAAGTCACTCACCACTGGCACAGCCGTCACCACCGACGGCCAAAATATATAAAATAAGAAAATTACACTTGCTAATCTCAACCCAACCCTAGCCCCTCCAAAAACGTCCTCACAGATGTTTTTCGGTGACATAAAAATCGGTTAGAGCTACCCTTTTGTAATTATCCAGCCTTCTGGATATATCACATTCCTAGCAACCGATTATTAATTCGTCAAAACTGCTTCCCAAAAACAACACTAGTAAGAGATTTGGTCAACCAGGAGGCCCGTCGCATCGTATAGGGTAATAACCTCCCGGTCATTGTCCCATAATTCCCAATCGCGGTTTAGAAAAACCCGCCACTGACCCCCGTCAAAATCAGCATCGGCAAAGTTGGTAGCCACGCAAGCACTATAGTTTGAGCGATTAACAACCCATTCTCGACACAACTTACTGACCTCAGTATTTTTATCGATATGATTACGCACTGTGTCGCCCATAAAATCGCGGTAGGGTTTGGTGTCTGGGTTATGACAAGTCGGATAACGGCGCACAAATTCATAACACCGGTCATCAAGTTTCTCGGTTTGCGGGTCATCGCTTATCCTAGGGCAGTTGCGCCGAAGGGATGGAATAAACTCCGTACGTTCATTGTCGGCCAAATAGCCAGTACACATATTAGTTTTAAAACTAACCCTTACTGGCCAGTCGCCACCAGTTTTTAAAGAACCAGTAGTCACCAGGGCTTTATCGCCAGGTAAAAGTACAATCGGGGCCACTACTGATTTGTCGAGCAAAAAGAGCGCCGACCCCTGGGGAATAGTGGCCCACTGAGAAGGTAAAACTTGGGCCCTCGCTCCACCTCGAGGTTGGGTGATTTTAAGCCCACGCCCATTTTGCAATTTCCAACCTGTAATATTAATACCGGTCTTGTTTTTATAATCAGTGCCCAATACCACATATTCTTTAGTGGCCACACTTTGCGAACCAGCCGAACCCGAGCTCAGGCGAACCTGTTTATACCAAGGAGATTTAGTGTAAACAATACCGTTTAAGGTAATTGTGGTCGAAGTCTCTTTATTTCCTTCACTAGAAGACCCCGGCTCGGAATCACCGCTAGACGTACCCCTGTCTAGACTAGGGTTAACATTTTGCAAAATCCCAATCAAAGGGCCCTGTTTAGCTTTTTCACTACTGGAAGACATGGTGACCCAAGCTAAGCCTAAGACTAAAAAAAGACCAAGAAAAATAAGTAAGTCATTATCAAGAGCGCCCCGATTTTTATTCATATATACATATTATAACACTAGCCCAAAGCATTTCACCGTTTTATATTTGTCTGAAAAAATATAGATTAACTTCTGGAAAAGTCTGGATGGAGTCCTCTACATATTTGGCTATATCATGACTTTGTTTGATTTTTGGATTTAGACTAATTGCTTTTTGGGCATTTTCACGTGCAAGATCAAAATTACGACTATAAATATATCCTACCGCCTTCATCCAATAAGGCTGAGGGCTCGTCGGGACAATTTTAATTGCTTTATCTAACACATCTTGTGCCTCCTGTAGTTTATTAACCCCAAATAAATTAGAATAAATAAGAATATCAGCCAAGTTTAAATGTGCTCTAAAGTGCTGTGGATTTTCTAAGATATAATCTTTATATTCTTTCTCAAAAATCAAGACTTCTTGTTTAAAGAATTTAACCTTATTTGGATCAGTTAAAACTTTTGGATTTTCAGATATACCCCTCTGGAAATCTGTACTGGTCCGCCACAAAATAGCATGTTTATCAATTGGAGATTGAAATAATATAGTGTAAAGAGGGATGCGTTTTTCTGCTGAACCAACCGCTCGTAATTGACCATTAACAATTTGTGAACGAATAAAAGGAACTAATCCATAAAACATCGTACCTAAAAAATAGACAAGTATAACTGACGACAAAACATACTTAGAAAACGGAGGGAGCTCAAACGTGTTTTTATCCTGTTCATCAACCGTTTGATGGTACATTACCGCTACGGCAACAGTCATAATCGCTAAAAATAAATAGGATATAGAGGTGTCAAAGGCCGTTTGCAATTCAACTAAATGTAGAACAAAATAAACAATTAAAAATGCTGAAAAAATACGATAATCAATATTTTTCGAATTTAATGACACAAATAATAAACAGTAAATAATCACAACATAAACGAGGAGGTACGAAACAAGACCAATTAAACCTCCGTCTATCATTTTATCAATAAACACGTTATGAGCTCGATCAAACCATGCCTCATTACCAAATTCATCTTGCAGTAATCGATTATCATAATTCGACTCAAAAACTCGTTCGAAATTGTCACCCCCATATCCAAGAAGTGGCCTATCCTTTATTGACTCGAAGGAGGACTGCCACACCAAAGGTCGGGCAGCTGTCGCCTGACTTAAATACCACTCTCTCAATAACCCACCTGGTACAAGCAATGAATAGGCTAATATCCCAACAAAAAAGATTCCGAAACCAAATAATGAATAACTGACCCTTTTTTTGATTTTTATATCTTTAATCTTAGAAACAAACCAAACAAGAGACAAAGCACATACTGCAAGTAACATAGCATAAGCTGATGACCTAGCCTCTCCCACAACACCCATTGAAAAATTTCCAAACCAAACTTTACTGTTTATAATATACGGATTAATCACAAGAGAAAGCGGTAAGAAATATAGATATTTTTTTTTATTTACATCTTTCCTGTACAACAAACAGAGTGACAAAATAAATGCACCGAAAATATACATCCCAGCAAAGGTTGAGTTGCCAAAGGTAAAACCATCATATGCGTAACCTTTAAAAAATATTCCTAATCCTTCTGGGCCCAATAGAGAAAAGATTGAGTACAATGAAGTAGACCAAACTATTAAATATAGTATTCTGATAAATTTGTCTTTTTGGGATAAAATTGGCCATAATAAAAACATGAATAACCCTAAACTGGAAAAATACCAAACTCCGGTCATGCGAGAAATAACTGACCAAAATGAATTACTCCAATTTAAACCAACTAAACCAGAGACGACCATAAACAATAAATTTAAAATTAGCGCAATAAAAACTGGTGATTTAGCAATTAAAACTTTTTGACTCTGATTTTTATATAACCAGAAAGAAAAACCTACCCCCAAAAAAACGGCTAATAGTAATAGATTTACCGCCCTAGTTAATGATCCGGTATATAAAAAGCCACCATAGTTCACAAAAGGAAAAGCGAATATAAAAAAATACACCAAATATTCTGTACTCTGCCAAAACAAGGAACTAATTTTTTTGATAATCATAATAGTTATATTATAATGCAAAAAAATCAAACAACAAAAAACCGCCCATTTGGGCGGTTTTTTGTATGACAATTTTAATTTAAAATTGTCAATTAACTAACTCTACGCTGCGTCTAAGTAAACGTAGTCTGTCTGGAAGTCATCAAGATTTGATGAGTAAGTGTTAGCCGGGCTAACATCATCACTTGTATCCCATTTAATTCCAGTTAAGGTTGTACGATACTGAGCAGAGGCTCCAGCGGTACCGTTCGGTACGGTCACAGTAAGAGTAAACTTCTCAGTAGTACCTTCTTCAATCTCGTAGTTACCAACTGAAGTCTTGTCGGTATCTGAGTTGTTAACTAATGTAGCAGTAATACTACCAGCAGTAGTAGCAGTACCAGATCTGTCTACAGCATAAGTCACAGCGTCGGCTGCAAGAGATGCAATATAAACAGAATCACCAATAGCTGTTACCTCATACTTAATTGTAAAGGTACCAGTATCAGCAGCATCATTGTTATTTGAAACCGCAGAAGAACTAATTAATGAAGCTGAAATACCATTTACACGGAATTCCTGAGCTTCACCAGTTGCTGTACCAGATTTTTCTGAAGAATCAGAAAGCTGATCACCTTCTTCGTTTTCAACATCCATGTAATCACGGTTTGTTGAAGTAACGTCAGCCTTTAATGTTGCACCAGCAACAAATACTGTACCATCAAGATCGTTAATATCAGCAAGAACTTCAAATTCAATTGAATCCTCACTAGCGATATCTAAATCAAGATTGTCGAAAGTCACAGTACCAGTAAGAGCAGATGTCAAAGTCATAGTCTCTGTGTATTCCTCACCATCAATAACAAGGGTTACTGAACCAGCTATGTCATCTACCCCGTTAGCGGAGCCACCATTATTAGTAGCTGTAAATGTTACAGGGAACTCATCAAGGACGGCATCTGAAGTACCTTCTAGCTTTAATTTACCCTTTAGAAGAGAGACGTCGTCTGTTTCAGAAGAATCATCAACAACAACAATCCCTGCATCTGGACTATCTGAATCTGTAGATACCTTAAGTTCTGTATCAGCAGCTGAAGAGAAACTGACGAAGTTCATAGGTACATCCATACCATCAATATCGTAGCCAGTTTCAGTTGTAGAATCACCAGAACCATCAACAAACTTGATGCTGTCAATATCTACTGTCCAAGAGTCACCAGAAATATCCGATGAATCAAAGGTATTAGAAGCATCTACGGCGATATAAAGTTTTTCTGTATCATCGGCAGAGATCTTTGCTCCATCTAGAGAGATGGTCTTCGAATATACATTGCCGTTTTCAGAAAAATCTTCTGCATCAGCAGAACCAACTTCTTCGTCACCCAACATGATAGTTACACCAGAGATGTAATCATCAAGATTGTCTGAACCAGTGTTGCCTGTTGAATCGAAGCTTACTTTAATAGCAGTAAGAGAGATGTCTCCGTCATTAGAAGCCTCAACATCGGCCCCTAAAACCTTAACACCTTCCTCTCCTTCTCCAACTTCTTCATCGTTGTATGAACCTAGTTCATCAACGTCTGAAATGGTACCGAAGTCACCTTCTAGGTCACCATCGTCGGTTGTGTTACCACCAGTAGTTGTACCACCAGTAGTTGTACCAGCTGAAGCGTTGACCTTAGCCCGAGTAACTGGACCAAAGTAACCAGCAGCAGGAACAATACCGTTAGCAGCCTGATAAGCAGCA
>CAZIIR010000018.1:12127-13904 GCA_964539475.1 uncultured Candidatus Saccharibacteria bacterium | reverse complement strand
TTCATATATTTATTGTTTAAACAAATCAAGTAAAGAGCGCCCTACCCCACTGGCTGGTGTATTTCCCACCAAACCCACCACTACCGCCTTGATAATAATATAAGCAGCCAGCATCAAAACTAGGCCATAAATAATGTTCTTCAAAATACCGTAAGCCTTGGTCCGGTCGCCTGGATTACTACCTTTAATCACGAGCAGTCCCCCGGCATACATAATACCGATAGCGGCGACAGGCATCGACACTTCAAAAATTATAAATTGGATAACAATATTCACCAATTTTTTAAGATCGTCAAAAGTACAATCATCTTTATCACCTTTAGCACAAATTATAAACTTACTATCCCCGTCTGCTGCTTGGACATAGGAAGGGGTAGCCACCAATGTAACCAGACTGCTTAGAAACAAAAAGCTTAGTAAAAATAAATTTATATTTTTTATAGAAGATTTGGTCATATTAAATTCGATTGTAAATAATATCCATTTTTTCACCAGCTTGAAGTAAAATAAGTGAGCTGTTATTGCGCCCTAAGTTTTTTTCTTGGATTATTTCATTAAAAATGGCTTGGGTTTCGCGCCGGCCCGGGTTTAGCCAAGTTACACTAGAAAGAGCGGCCTTATTAAACACATCTTGAAAGAGGTCGGTCTGAGGTAACCCCAAGAGGTCCCGCCGGGCCGGAGCCACAGCTGAAATTTTGGCTAATTCCGCATCATACTTAGCCGAAGCCAGGGCGACCGCCGCCTGATAGCTAGCGTTTAATTTATTGGAATTTTTTACCAGGGCGACCGCTGTTAATCTAGAAAAGGTCACCTTTTTAGAGACATTGTCTCGCTGGGGCACCATCGCCACATCTAGATTTAGATTTGGGTTACGGCTTCGCAAATCACCAAGCTCGCTAGCAAAACCAAGATAGTGAGCTAGCTTGCCAGCGGCAAAATAGCTCCGGTCCACCGGCATTGATTCATTCCAAGAATAAGTTACGGTAACTGGATTGGCAAAAGAAGCAAAAAAGTCGAGCCCTGCTACGCCCGGGGACAGCCGATCACCACTTTTCGAACCAAGCAAGTCGGCGACATAGTGCGCTGTGGTCGCATTCCACGTGGCCATTTTTGAACCAGCCTGTAAAAAAAGTAGCGCTAAAATATCTTTGGCGTTAGACACATTGCCGGCCGTACCAAAAGCCAAACCACTTTGCAAAATCACCCCCCGCTCACCTAATCGGGTAAGCAGATTATGATTTTTGATTATTCCGGACCAAGTAAGGGGTACTGACGACAGACCTGCATTACCATACAAGTCCCGGTTGTAATACATCATTAAGGGGTCGATAAGTAGAGGTAAAGCTAAAATGTCCCCACTCGGTCGGATATATATCTCCCCCACTTCAGCATAAGTATCGCGAAACTCCCTAATAGAAAGCAGGCTATCAGGAATAGCATACAGCTTGTCTGCCTGCTTCACTGCAAAATCTTCGTTAATAAGTACCGCATCAGGCCCTGCATCGCGCGCTAGAGCATCAACAAACTCAGCTTCGATAGTGTCTGCATCTTTGAAAATATAAGAAATTTTAAAAGTTTCCGGATAATCACGATTGATATTCTCCACCACTTGATTCATTGGCACCTGAGGTAAGGAACCCCACACGACGACAGTGGGAACAGTTTTAGAACCACCTAAATTAAGACCCGGTAAAACTCCCGAAAACATTAAGACGGCAATGGTCGCAACCACACCACAAATTACAAGTAAGGCTGTCTGGAAAATACCAGTTTTCAT
>CAZIIR010000018.1:8060-12027 GCA_964539475.1 uncultured Candidatus Saccharibacteria bacterium | reverse complement strand
TTCATTTATTATTTAAATTATACCTTGTCTTAAGCCAAAACATAAATATGTCCATAGTGATGATCGCCGGCTTCAAAAACATTTTCTTTAACAAAACCAGCTTCGCGCATAACCTGTTCACATTTTTCCGGACCGAAGACCTGGTTTGCAGTTGGACCAAGATTACCAAAAGAATCTTTCCAGTCGACCACCAACACTTTCCCCTTGGGCGCCAAAATGCGCTTAGCCTCTAGAGCAAGCCCATAAGCTGAGTCCACTTGAAACAAAATATTAGACAACACCACTGCGTCTACCGCCCCGTCAGCAATTTTACTACCACCTCTTGTTTCTATATCTCCCCAAATAGTGTCCACAATACTAGCCAGATTAGTGGTTTTAATCTGGCTAGCAATACTAGCTAATAACTCATTTTGAATATCAACCGCAAATACCCGGCCATCGGGGGCGACTTTAGTAGCTAGCGGTAAAATATAATCACCGCGACCAGCGCCAAGGTCCGCCACTTTCATCCCTGGCAACAAGTGAAGATAGTCTAAAATTTTTTCAGGACGAACAAACATTTGATAAGAAGTTACTTATCAAATATTTTACTACAAACAAGTAAGCGACGCTATCGAGTCTTCCCCTTTTAGCTTCATAATGCGTACCCCTTGCGTCTGGCGACCAAGTGCTGGTATTTCTTCGAGACTAGTACGAATAATTTGACCTTGTTTAGAAATGGCCACAATTTCGCTTTCCGCCTCCGTCAAAACTCGTGAGGACATTAGTTTACCTGTCTTGGTTGTAACTTTAAAAGTTTTAATCCCCGAACCACCACGTTTTTGAATTTTATATTCCGGTAAAGTTGTTTTCTTACCGTAGCCGTTTTCACCCATTACGAGAAAATCAACTTTGGTTGCAGTCGCCTTTACCACATCGGCCCCCACCACCCGGTCGGTCTTCGAGAGTTTGATCGCTCGCACCCCACCAGCAGCCCGGCCCATTTCTCGAATGTCATTTTCTTTAAAACGGATACTTTGGCCCTCGCGGGTAGCCACAATCGCCGTGTCACCCTTCTCCACTGCAAATACCGAGAGCAATTCATCACTTGATTCTAATTTGATAGCAATAATACCGGTACGGCGCACATCTTTGAAACTCTCGGCTTTAACCTTTTTCGCTTCCCCATTTTTAGTCACCATCATTACCGACAACTTGGTATGGTCGGTGGTTTTATCAAAGGCAAGCACCGAGGTAACTTTTTCTTCCGCGGACAAAGACAAAAAGTTCATTACCGACTTACCTCTCGTGGCCCGCTTGGCTTCTGGAATATCGTACATCTTCAGTTGGTACACCTTACCCTTATCGGTAAAAAACAACAGGTCGTCATGAGTGCCAGCCGTCAAGAAAATCGTCACAAAATCTTCTTCTTTCACATTTAAATCCATCACCCCTGAGCCTCCTCGGCGTTGAGCCCGATATTCAGCCGGATCAGTACGTTTTACATACCCCCCCGAGGTTAGGACCAAAACATTTTCTTTCTCCTCGATCAAGTCTTCGACATTGATTTCTTTAGCCCCACCTTTGACCACTTTTGTTTTGCGGGGGTCACCATATTTTTCGCGAATATCAGCAAACTCAGATTTTACAATCTGAATTACACGCTTTGGGTCAGCCAAAATAGCTTTACATTCTTTAATAAAAGCTTGTTTTTCTTTTAGTTCATCTTCCACTTTTTGGCGCTCGAGGCCAGCTAGCTTTTGCAGACGCATTTCCAAAATAGCCGTCGCCTGCAAGTCAGACAACTTAAACTCCTTCATTAAAGCCAAGTGGGCTGTGGGCGTATCTTTAGATTTGCGAATCGTCTTAATAACCTCGTCGATATGATCGAGAGCTATTTTTAGACCAAGTAAAATATGTTCGCGGGCCTCAGCCTTAGCTAAGTCAAATTTAGTCCGGCGGACCACCACTTCTTGGCGATAAGTAAAAAATTCTTCAATGATCGAACGGAGTGACAAAAGTTTAGGTACCCCGCCGACCAAAGCGAGCATATTGTAGTGAAAAGTTGTTTCGAGGTCAGTGTGCTTATATAACGCATTTAAAATCTTTTGTGGTTGGCTACCCACCTTAAGGTCGATTACCACCCGGATATCTTTGGTCGATTCGTCGCGAATATCGCGAATACCCTCGACGCGCTTTTCGCGCACCAAGTCGGCCATTTTTATAATCATCTCGGACTTGTTTACCTGATACGGGATTGAAGTAATGATTATCTGGTTTTGACCGGCTTTAGTCTCCACAATCTCGGCTTCACCGCGCACCATCACCCCACCCCGACCAGTGGAGTAAGCGTGATTGATATCTTTTTGATTGAAAATAATACCACCGGTCGGAAAATCGGGACCTTTTACAAATTGCAGTAATTCATCATTAGTAGACTGAGGGTTATCAGCAAAGTGAATCAGGGCGTCGACCACTTCACCTAAGTTGTGGGGCGGAATTTTGGTCGCCATACCCACCGCAATCCCAAAAGTACCATTTAATAGAATGTTAGGAACAGCCGCCGGTAAAACAACCGGCTCTTTGCGCTCGCCGTCGAAGTTGGGAATATAGTCTACTGTATCTTTTTCAATGTCTCGCAAAAGCTCGCCAGCAATACGAGTCATTTTGGCCTCGGTATAACGGTGAGCTGCCGCCCCATCGCCGTCGATCGAGCCGAAGTTACCTTGGCCCCACACCAGTGGATAGCGCGTGGCAAATTCCTGGGCTAGCTTCACCATCGCCTCGTACACGGAAGAGTCACCGTGCGGATGATATTTACCCAACACATCTCCCACAATTGTCGCCGACTTGCGAAAACGCGAAGCTGCGGTCAAGCCCAATTCATGCATCGAAAAAAGAATCCGACGGTGAACCGGCTTCAAACCGTCACGGACATCGGGCAGGGCCCGCGAAACAATCACCGACATCGAGTAGTCGAGGTAAGCCTCTTGCATTTCCCGCGAAATACTAACCGGGCGCACTCCTTCGTCTATCGGCCGGGGCGTATCAGTCTTCTCGATTTTGTTTTTGTCTTTAGCCATATTTTAAAATTGGTTTTTGATGGTGTTTAGAAGTAGACCGAAGCCTAAACCAATACTCTGCCACTCTTTTTTGATATTAGAATCTAAACTAGAAACACTCTCTGACTTGGCCGACGACTTACTAAGAGGCGCTATTAGCCAAATATTAGCGAGCCACAAAACAATGATAACCAAGCTAATACTTATTGTCGACACCAAAACAATGAGCCGCCGCCTATCCTCTGGATAAGCGCGTATTTCTTCAAGCTTGTGTGACATGAAAGACATGGCCGAAAACTTAGACTGTTTCTAGTACTACTACGGCCGCTTCTTTACCCTCCAGGTCCTTTTTTTTAATAGATAATTTTTCTTCTGGACCACCAGCTGGCTCACCCGCTTCATCCATAAATTCTTTCAACCCAGCGGACTTCATGCCCCCATGCAAAACTGGGATAATGATCTTGGGTTCAAGAGATGAAGCCAATTTACCGGCTAGTCTCCCACTTAGGCTACCTTCGTCTCCAGCGGGAGCAATAAGAATATCCGCCCCACTAATATCTTCGATTGTTTCTGGACTCAATTCATTTTTAGCCAATACCCCCAGAGACACCACACGCATTCCCTCTAGTAAAAAGCTATATATAGTATTCACCGTATCATTAGGACCAACTGATGGATAGCCTTTAATAAAAATATCAGCATATTCATATTCCCCAGGACCATCTATTACAAACGGCTCTTTACCTCCACCGGTTAGACCTGAAACGCCATCAAAAGCTGGTAAAGGCACGCTAACCAAAGCGACATCCGCCCCAAAACGAGCCGCCTTGGCCCCTTCGCCTTTACTGACCGGGTTTAAAGCAATAACCGTATCACCAAAAGTTACCTTCACAAAACCGGCTGCTAAGTAAGTAATTACCATCCCG
>CAZIIR010000018.1:1386-7960 GCA_964539475.1 uncultured Candidatus Saccharibacteria bacterium | reverse complement strand
ACCATCCCGGTATTATAGCAAAATATACCGAAAATTGAAAGTCCTCCTGATTACATTTTACCTTGTCAAAATTAGCTTTTCATGTAATACTTGCGCCTATTAAAAGTCTTGCTGGCCACCAAAAATGACCGGGCATCGATGCCCCATTTTGGTCTAGGCAAGGTTCTAATCATCTAATTTGATTAGGGCTAAATAAAATAAAATGACAGATCAAATTAAAAGTAATGAGCCGGCTACCGACCTGACACACTCAGACGGCACTAAAGACACTCAGCTTAAGTCGGCAATGGATGAAATCGTTCGCCAAACTGAGGCTAAGCCTTCCCCCGACACCCTGATTGCGGGAACGGTAATTGGTAAGGACAAAATGGCCCTGTATGTTGATATCCCACCTTTTGGTACGGGTATTATTTTTGGTCGAGAGTATTTAAATGCTCGCGATATTATAAAAAAGATTAGCGCCGGGGATTCAGTAACGGCCAAAGTAGTAGAGAGCGAAGGTAAAGACGGTTATATTGAGCTTTCCCTCAAAGAAGCCAAACAGGCTATTATGTGGGACGCGGCCGAGAAAGCGATGAAGCACAAAGAAGTGTTCCTAATTACTGTCAAAGAAGCCAATAAAGGTGGTCTGATTCTCGAATGGCAAGGTATGGACGGCTTCGTCCCCGCTTCCCAATTAAAACCCGAACACTACCCACGAGTACAAGACGGCGACAAAGATAAGATTGTCTCTGAGTTAGGAAAACTGATTGGTACTACTCTTGAGGTAAGTATTATTGGTATCGACCCTAAAGAAAATAAACTTATTTTCTCTGAAAAGACTACCGACAACAAATCTCGCAAAGAAATTGTTGATAAATATGTTCTAGGCGACGTTATTGAAGGTGAAGTGACAGGAGCTGTCGACTTTGGAATTTTTATTAAAATCGAAGAAGGTTTAGAAGGCTTGGTCCATATTTCTGAACTAGACTGGTCCCTAGTGGAAGACCCTCGAAGCCTGTACAAAGCTGGCGACAAAGTCCGCGCCAAGATTATTGAAGTAAAAGACGATAAAATTTCTTTGTCGATTAAATCTCTAAAACCAAACCCGTGGCACGAAGCGGAAAAGAAATGGAACCGAGGCGACGTAGTCTCAGGAGTGGTAATAAAACACAACAAACACGGTGCCTTGATCGCTATTGACGAAGGGGTAGCTGGCTTAGTTCACATTTCCGAATTTGCTGATGAAAATGATTTGCGTTCCAAATTAGAACTAGGAAAATCTTATACTTTCACCATTAACCTCTTTGAACCAAAAGACCAACGTATGACTTTGGTTTTTGGCGACAAAAAATCAGAAGTTTTAGCTGCTCCAGAAAAACCTAAAACTCGTAGTAAAGGTAAAAAGGAAGAACCAGTAGCCTAAACAAAAAAGTGGTGGGCTAACTAAATTAAAAAAAACCGCGGTCGCCTTCGGCGACCGCGGTTTTTTTAATTGTATTTATTCATCGTTGCCTCCAAACCAGAAGTTGTTAGGCTTTGGAGAACTTCTCCTACCAAGTTTTTCATTTTTGTAAACTCAAACTCTTCGTCGGGGCCAACAGGCTGAAGTACTGCCTCTTCCACTTTTTCACTACTCCGGCCAACCCCTAGTCGCAACCGCACAAAATCGCTGGTACCCAATTCGACTAATATTGAAGCCACTCCTCGGTGCCCCCCAGCGCCCCGGCCTCGACCAAGGCGAATTTTCCCCACCGGCAAATCGATATCGTCATGCACTACCACCACTTGAGGCTTGTAAGCTAAATACTTGAGGTAAGCCCGCACACTCTGGCCCGATAGATTCATAAAAGTTTCAGGTAAAAACAAAGTTGTTTTAAATCCACCAATAGCTCCTTCTGAGACTAAAGCTGTATACTTTTTAAGATTGGTCCAGGGCGTAAAATCGCCACGTTCAGCTAGACCAAGAAGGGCGTCTCGGCCCGCATTGTGACGTGTCTCTTTGTACTGAGCGCCAGGATTACCTAAACCAATGATTAAAAAAATATCACTTGCTTCTGGCTTTGGTTTAAAGAATTTTTCAAATAATCGCATCACCTAATTATACGATACATCCTAGCATTGCGTCTAGGTCAGTGATGTAGTATAATTTGAGGAAATTACAAGCTTCTAGCCATTTTGCATGCCCCCAGACGATAAAAAGCAGACTATTTTCGACATCTTGCGCTTTGCCCTTATTACCCTCGTTATTGTTATTCCGGTCCGTGCCTACGTGGCTCAACCTTTTATTGTCAGTGGTGTGTCGATGGTCCCCACCTTCGAAAACGGCGAATATCTTATTATTGACGAGGCGTCTTACCACTTCCGCGACCCTAAGCGTGGTGAAGTAATTGTTTTTCGCTACCCCAAAGACCCTTCAAAATTTTATATTAAAAGAGTTATTGGCCTCCCTGGTGAGACCGTAACCGTTGCACCGTCTGGTATTAGTATCAGCGATACTAATGGCAAAAACCTAACCCTGGTAGAGCCTTACTTACCAGAGGACCTTGTTTATAACAACGAAACCATAACCCTAAAAGAAAAAGAATATTTTGTAATGGGTGACAACCGCAATGCTAGCTCCGATTCCCGTATTTGGGGCCCGGTGACAGATAAATTTATTAAAGGCCGAGTTGGGTTACGACTTTTTCCTGTTCAGACTGCCGAGATTTTGCCGGGCGATTTTAGTACAACTAATCAAAAATAATAAATATGACTCCCAAACCAGCAACCACCAAGAAAGCCCCAGCCAAAGACGAACTCCAAAGTCCAAAGGGTATGCGCGACCTAATTGGCGATGAATTTTTGTTTTACCAAGGTTTTTTTGAAAAAGCTGCCGAAATCGCTATGTATTATGGCTTCACGCCGATCGAAACCCCAATCCTGGAAAAAGAATCTCTTTTTCTAAGAGGGGTCGGCGACGGTACCGATATTGTCGACAAAGAAATGTATAGCCTAAAAACTCGAGGTGGTGACCGCCTGGCTATGCGTCCCGAATTTACAGCCGCGGTTATGCGGGCCTATTTTGAACACGGTATGCAGTCACGGCCCCAGCCGGTTATGCTTTACAGTCATGGTCCCCTGTTTCGCCACGACAACCCCCAACAGGGTCGCTACCGTGAGCTTCGCCAATTTAATATGGAGATTTTAGGCTCCAAAAAGAGTATTGCCGATGCTACTATTATTAAAATCATTTCTCTTATTTTGACTGAGGTGGGTATTAAAAACCACACTGTTATTATTAATAGTATCGGAGACAAAGAATCCCAAACCGCTTACAAACGCGAGCTATCTTCTTACTACAAAAAACACCTTAAGACTATTTGTGCCGACTGTCGCGAGCGATTAAAAGTAAATCCTTTGCGCGTCCTGGATTGTAAAAATCCAAAATGTGCCCCCATCAAAGCCGAAGCCCCAGAGACTATCGCCTCTTTATCATCGGAAAGTAAAGCCCACTTCAAAGAAGTGCTCGAGTATCTTGATTCCATGGCGATAAACTATACGATCTCCAGCACTTTGGTCCGCGGTCTGGATTATTATTCTCATACCGTCTTCGAAATTGTACCGGAAGCTACTGAAACCAACCCCAACCCCTTGTCGGTTGCCGGTGGTGGACGTTACGACTATTTGGGCAAAATTTTGTCAGGCAAAAAAGATGTACCCGGAATGGGGGCAGCTATTGGCGTGGACCGTGTTTTAGAATTGCCAGACTACAACAAGCCCACTCCACGGATTGTCAAAAAACCCAAAATGTTTTTCATTCAACTATCTTTTGATGCCAAACTACGCAGTTTTGAAATCATTGAGATTCTACGAAAAGCCAAAATCCCAGTTGCCCAATCCCTAACCAAAGATTCTCTCTCGGCTCAACTAGGTACAGCCGAGAAACTTGGTGTCCCTTACGCCATAATCCTCGGCCAAAAAGAAGCCTTGGAAGGCACAGTTATTATCCGTGATATGGACACCCGCTCTCAAGACACTATCAAACTCGACAAGCTACCTGAATACCTAAAAAAGATTAAGTAACTCTTGCGGCTTTTCGGGCCGTATGCTAAACTCCTTACCACATATTATGATCGTCGTTGAAGTCGAAAAATCGGGTAGCGAATCAAATGCCAGCCTCTTACGGAGGTTTTCTAAGCGTGTTAAAGGCGTGGGACATCTCCAGTTATCACGCGCTATTCGCTACTCTACTCGCACCAAGTCTGCCCTCAAGAAAAAACAAGATAAACTAAAGCGAATTGCTAAATTCCAAAAACTACAGGAGCTACGAAAGGAAGGGAAAATAAAAGATGTTTTCCAGCGTTAATCGGACCAGGCAGACATTACCCCGTCTGCCTTTTCAGTTGCTAGCCGAAGAAATAATAGGTACAAAATATGACCTATCTTTGGTTTTTATTGGTGACAAAAGAGCTCGCCAGCTAAACGCGATTTACCGAGCTAAAACTTATGTACCCAATGTTTTATCTTTTCCATTGTCTAAATCGGGTGGGGAAATTTTTATAAACTTGCGTCAAGCCAAAAAAGAATGTGGCAAATTTGACCGCACTTTGCGTGAACATACCGCTTTTCTCTTTATCCACGGACTACTTCATTTGAAAGGATACGCTCATGGTAGTAGAATGGAAGAGAAAGAACGCAACTATATGCGCCATTTCGTTTTTAATGACCAAAAACATCGTCACCGGACTTGATATTGGTACCGCTAGCATTCGCCTTGTCGTCTGCGAGTATAAAAACGGCAGTCAGATTCCCCAAGTAGTAGCTTTGGTTAAAAAAAATTCCCGCGGACTACGGCGCGGCTATGTCTTACAGTTTGATGAAGTAGTTGAGTCTATTAGAGAAGCCATTATAGAAGCTGAGCGAGTTGCTGGTTTTAAAATAAAATCGGTTATTTTAGGTATTAGTGGTTCAACTCTAGAATCAAAAATCATTGAAGGTGGTGTCGTGGTTTCCCGAGCTGATTCAGAAATAACTAACACCGATATAAACCGGGCGATCGAGGCCAGCGAAGCTGGCTTACAAGATACCGCGAACAAATCAATCATTCACCGCGTCCCTATTGCTTTTAAGCTGGACGGCAAGAAAGTAACCGGCCGACCAGAAGGCCTAAAAGGGGGCCGGCTCGATGCTCAGGTTTTGTTTGTTACTTACGCCTCCAACCATTTAAAAGATTTAATTTCTGCTACCGAGAAAGCTGGAGTAAAAGTGGAAGACGTAGCAGCGTCGCCACTCGCCGCTAGCTTGTGTCTGACCACTAAACTCCAAAAAACAGCCGGCTGTGTCTTAGCTAATATTGGTTCCCAAACCACGTCTATTATTATTTTTGAAGAAGGTTTACCTATTTCTATTCGTGTCTTCCCTATTGGCTCCACCGATATTACAAACGATATCGCTCTAGGTTTTCAGATCCCCTTAGAGGAGGCTGAAAAAATAAAAACTGGCGATACCGACAGTAATACTCCACAGAAAAAATTAAATGAAATTATTGAAGCTCGCCTTTCAGACATTTTTGAATTTATTGAAAACCACTTAAAACGCCTCGGGCGCAATGGTTTGTTGCCAGCGGGAATAATTATTACTGGTGGTGGTTCTGGTATTTCTGAAATCGAAAGCTTGGCTAAAGAATATTTCAAATTGCCGGCCAAGGTAGCTCTACCGGCCGTCTCTTCTACTTCCCGCAATCAGATTCGAGATACCGCTTGGTCGGTAGCTTATGGCTTATGTATTTTTGGGGCCGATAGTGAAGCGGAAGAATCGATGGGTCTAAAGATGGCCCGGGAAGCCCGCTACAATATTCTACGCTGGATAAAGGAATTATTGCCCTAAAATTGGCCCCTCACGTTGTTTTAAATATTGGTTTTAGGTGCTTTTTTTGTTTATTTGCTTTTTAGCCCTTTTTTGTTACCATAGACTAATAATTTCTCCAATAACTGTCCTATTTCATGCCTAAAATTCAACCAGAAATCGAAGCTTTTGCCCGCATTAAAGTCGTCGGGGTCGGTGGGTCGGGTACCAATGCGGTAAACCATATGGTCAATGCCAAAGTTCGCGGGGTAGAATTTATTGCCATGAACACTGACGCTCAACACCTACATGCTTCCGGTGCTCAAAAAAAAGTTCATATTGGTAAAAATCTAACCCGGGGCCTTGGTACTGGTATGGACCCGGAAATTGGCCGTAAAGCAGCGGAAGAAAGCCTAGAGGATATTCAGAATGTAATCAAAGGAGCCGACATGGTTTTTGTTTCTGGTGGTCTCGGTGGTGGTACAGGAACAGGAGCTATGCCCGTCATCGCTCGTACCGCCAAAGAACAAGGCGCTCTCACCGTAGCAGTAGTAACCAAACCTTTTATTTTTGAAGGTAAACAACGAATGTTGCTAGCCGATCGGGGACTAGCCGAACTACAAAAAGAAGTAGACGCCGTAATTGTTATCCCCAACGACCGCCTACTGGGTATTATTTCTAAAGACACAACCGCCGAACACGCTTTTGCGATGTGCGATGAGATTTTGCGCCAAGCCGTAGAAGGTATTTCCAATATTATTACCATCCC
>CAZIIR010000018.1:0-1286 GCA_964539475.1 uncultured Candidatus Saccharibacteria bacterium | reverse complement strand
GCTATCCACGACGACAAACTAAAGAAAAGCGAAATCAAAGTTACGGTTATTGCTTGCGGTTTTCCAGAATCACAAAAGAAAAAAGGTGGCCTGTTTGGTTTTGAGGCCAGCCAGCCGGCCACTGCCCCTACTAAAGAAAAAGAAGATTTGGCAAAAGACCGCCAGGTCCCCCCTCCTCCTGTAGCCCCTTTGCGCCAATCTGCCCCTCGCCCCCAAATACTTGACCAAGAAAAAATAGAACCAGAAGACGATGACGATGACTGGTCGTCTATTCCCGCTTTCCTGAGACGAGGGAACAAAAAATAATTTTATTTAAAACGAAAACTTCCCCTGGGGCCAAAGGCCCCAGGGGAAGTTTTCGTTTTAGCCCCTCTCTGCTACAATGAATCAACATTTTAATTTAAATAATATTTTATGACTTACGACCTAATAATAATTGGTGGTGGCCCAGCCGGAGTGTCGGCCGGTGTTTACTCGGCCCGTAAAAAACTAAAAACCCTTATCTTGACCAGTGACTTTGGTGGCCAGTCTAGTATTTCTCCTGATATCCACAATTGGATTGGTACTAAATCAATTTCGGGTGTGGACTTGGCCAAGTCGCTAGAAGACCATATTCGCGCCTACGAAAGTGCCGACTGCGTGATTAAAACTGGGCGCACTGGCCGGGTGGCCAACCTAAGCCAGACGGGTGATATTTTTTCAGTTGAAACTGAAGATGGGTCCAAAGCTGAAGGCAAGGCCGTGGTTATTACCGCGGGCTCAATTAGACGCAAATTAGAGGTCCCTGGGGCTAGTGAGTACGACCAGAAAGGTCTCACCTACTGCGCCTCTTGCGACGGCCCGATGTTTACCGACCAAGATGTAGTGGTTATTGGTGGTGGTAATGCTGGTTTCGAGTCGGCCGCCCAACTGCTGGCCTACTGCAAATCTGTTACTCTTTTGCACAAAAATGCCGAATTTAAGGCCGACCAGATTACCGTCGACAAAGTGTTAGCCCACCCCAAGATGACCGCTATTTTAAATACCGAAATTCTCGAAGTAAAAGGCGACAAATTTGTGACTGGCTTGGTCTACAAAGACAAAATTAGTGGCGAGACTAAAGAATTACCCGTATCTGGTATTTTTGTGGAAATTGGTTTTATGCCCAATACCGCTTTTGCTAAAAACATATTAGAGACCAATGATTTTGGTGCTATTAAAATTGACCCCAAAACCCAACGCACCAGCTTAGACGGTGTTTGGGCCGCTGGCGACTGTACCGACGCCCTATACCACCAAAACAATAT
>CAZIIR010000017.1:12112-14864 GCA_964539475.1 uncultured Candidatus Saccharibacteria bacterium | reverse complement strand
TTGTCTTCTTATGCCAAGGTCAATGAATACGGCATTATCGAAGCTCCTTACCGCAAGGTGGTAAAGGGTAAAATTACCGATGAAATTGTTTATCTAAACGCGCTCGAAGACGAAAAATACAATATTGCTCACGGGGCGGTGCGTTACGACGAAAATGGTAAATTGCTCGATGAAATGGTGGAAGTGCGAGCCAACACCAAACCAGGTCTAGTACCAGTGGCTGAAGTTGACCTGATTGATGTCGCCCCTAACCAGGCTTACTCGATTGCCACTTCAATGATTCCTTTCCTTGAACACAACGACGCCAACCGGGCGCTGATGGGTTCAAACATGCAGAAACAAGCTGTACCTTGTTTGATACCAGAAGCACCACTAGTTGCCACTGGTATTGAAGGCAAAGTGGCTCGCGACTCGGGTCGGATTATTTGTGCCGAAAAAGCGGGTGTAGTGAGCAAGGTAGATGGTCGCCAGGTAGCGGTTAAACATGAAGACGGCAAAGAAGAAACTTACGACCTTATCACCTTCACCAAAACCAATGACAACTCAATGTTCCACCAGCGGGCCAAAGTCTCGCTGGGTCAGAAAGTAAAGAAAGGTGACCTCCTGGTAGACACCTCTTCGTCTGACCAAGGTCAGGCGGCGGTGGGTCAAAACGTGTTGGTGGCCTTTATGTCTTGGTACGGAGCCAACTATGAAGACGCGATTATTATTTCTGAACGACTGATTAAGAAAAGCAAATTTTCTAGTGTTTATATTGAAGAATTCCCGGTTGATGTGCGTGATACTAAATTGGGACCAGAAATTACTACCCACGATATTCCAAACGTTGGTGAAGCCAAACTGCGCAACCTCGATGAAGACGGTATTGTGCGGATTGGAGCCGAAGTGGAGCCAAACGATATTTTGGTGGGTAAGATTACACCAAAGGGTGAGACCGAACTAACACCGGAAGAACGTTTGTTGCGTTCGATTTTCGGCGAGAAAGCACGCGATGTGAAAGACGCTTCTTTGCGTGTACCCCACGGCAAACGCGGTCGCGTGATTGGGGTAAAAGTTTTCTCACGCGAAAATGGCGACAAGCTTGATTCGGGTATTATCAAACGGATTTATATTCAGGTTGCTCAAGTGCGCAATATTTCGGTGGGTGACAAGCTCGCTGGTCGCCACGGTAACAAGGGTGTTATTTCTCGGATTTTGCCGGAAGAAGATATGCCTTATATGGCCGACGGTACCCCGGTAGACATGATTCTGACACCGCTTGGTGTACCGAGCCGTATGAACCTGGGTCAGATTTTTGAAATGCATCTTGGCTTAGCTGCCGATGCGCAAGGTTATCAAGCGATTACGCCGACATTTATGGGTGTAACCGCCGAAGAAATCAAAGCCGAATTGGTGAAAGCTGGATTTAATGAGGACGGTAAAATGGCTCTGTATGACGGCTTTACTGGTGACAAATTCGAACAAAATGTAGCGGTTGGCTATATGTATATCTTGAAGCTGGCCCACATGGTGGAAGACAAAATCCACATGCGTTCAATCGGGCCATACTCACTTATTACCCAACAGCCACTTGGTGGTCGGTCCCAGGGTGGTGGTCAGCGTTTTGGCGAAATGGAAGTGTGGGCGCTCGAAGGTTATGGAGCGGCCTACTCTCTACGCGAAATGCTCACCATCAAGTCCGATGATATCGTGGGTCGCTCGCAAACTTTTGACTCTCTAGTTAAAGGCGAACACGTAAAGCAACCAAATATCCCAGCGTCGTTTAATGTGATGTTAAATGAGTTGCGCGGGTTAGGTTTAGACGTCGAACTTAAAAACGAATAATAATCCAAGCTGTCAAATATATGAACAACAACCTAAACAAGACACAGGAAACCGTCAAAGAGTTCGACGCGATTACACTGAAGCTAGCTTCACCAGAAAAGATTAAAGACTGGTCTTTTGGTGAGGTAACCAAACCAGAAACTATTAACTACCGGACTGGCCGATCGGAGCGCAGTGGTCTTTTTGACGAACGAATTTTTGGTCCGGAAAGAGACTATGAATGTTATTGTGGTAAATATAAGCGCATCCGCTACAAGGGGATTGTGTGTGAAAAGTGTGGTGTAGAAGTTACGCGTTCAATCGTGCGTCGCGAACGGATGGGACATATTGAACTCGCGACCCCGGTCGCTCATATTTGGTTTTTCCGTAATATTCCGTCTCGCATCGGTACGATTCTAAATATATCGATGAGTGATTTGGAAAAAGTTATTTACTTTGCTGGCTATATTGTGACTTCGGTCAATGAGGAAGAGCGCGGACGGATTTTGAAACAACTCGACAGTGAATACAAGATGCGTTTCAAAGATTTGGCTACACCTGAAGACCAAGAACGACTTAAAGAATCGCTTAGCTCTACTAAAAAAATAGTGGAAGGTTTGCGTCTTTGGCAAGTACTCGACGAGATTACTTATCACCGCCTATCACTAAAATTTGGTACAGTTTTCGAAGCTGGTATTGGAGCCGAAGCTATCAATAAAATATTTGAATCTTTGGATCTAACCAAGATGGAAAAAGCGCTGGAGGTTGACTTGGAAAAAGTTAGCGCCGTCGAACGTTTGAAAATGCAAAAGCGTTTTAATTTGGTTAAAGCGCTGCAGCGAGCAGGGGTTCGTCCAGAATGGATGTTCCTAAAAAATATTCCAGTTATTCCACCAGCCCTTCGGCCTATGGTGGCTCTTGATGGTGGGCGACACGCTACGTCCGATGT
>CAZIIR010000017.1:0-12012 GCA_964539475.1 uncultured Candidatus Saccharibacteria bacterium | reverse complement strand
GTGGTGGGTCCAGAACTAAAAATTTCTCAGTGTGGTTTGCCAAAACACATGGCGCTCGAGCTTTTCCGCCCGTTTGTGATTGCTAAAATCTTGGAACAGGAACTAGCCTTCAACATCCGAGGGGCAGGCCGCCTTATTGATGAAGGTATTCCGGAAGTGTGGGCGATCCTCGAAGATGTGATTAAACATAAATATGTATTTCTAAACCGAGCGCCGACCTTGCACCGGCTCGGTATTCAAGCTTTCCAGCCGGTTCTGATTGAAGGTAATGCTATTCACGTACACCCACTTGTTTGTTCAGCTTTCAACGCGGACTTCGACGGTGACCAAATGGCGGTTCACGTACCACTCTCAGCGGCCGCTCAGAAAGAAGCACGGGAAATTATCGCCTCCAACAAAAACTTGTTGAAGCCTGGTTCGGGCGATCCGATTGTGAACATGCAAATGGATATTATCTTGGGTTCATACTGGGTAACCAAATTGCGACCAAAAGTAGGCGTGGAACCAAAAGTTTATCCTAGTCCCAATGCGGCGATTATGGCCTATGACTTTGGTGAATTGTCTTTGCAACAGCCGATTAAACTTGTTGGTGGTAAAGTCGAAAAATATGGCGAATTGTCTGGTGAGATTTTCGAGACGACGGTTGGTCGTATCTTGTTCAACAACACTCTTCCTTCCGATTATCACTTTATTAACAAAGAAATTACTGGTGGTGAGATTGGTAAAGTCGTCGATAGCCTGATTATCCGTTATGGTATTGAAAAAATGCCGGATATTCTCGACAAGGTAAAATCTTTTGGTTTCAAATTTGCTACTAAGTCAGGTATCACTTGGGGTATTGATGATGTGCAGGTGCCACCACAGAAGAAGGGTATTGTGGAAGCAGCTCGAGTGGAAGCAAAAGAGATTGAAGATAAATACAACGAAGGTTTGCTTTCCGACACTGAACGCGAACGAATGATTATCGAAATCTGGATCCGTGCCCGTGGCAAAATCGAAAAAGTTATTCCAGAAACTTTCGTGCCAGATGGTTCGGTTACTGACATGCTTACCTCGAAAGCTCGCGGTTCGATTAGTCAGGTTACTCAAATGGTGGGTATGAAAGGTTTGATTATAAACCCAGCGGGTAATATGATCGACTTCCCAATTATTCCTTCTTATAAAGAAGGTTTGTCACCACTGGAATACTTCATTACTACTCACGGTTCACGTAAAGGTTTGGCCGACACCGCTTTGAACACCGCTCGCGCTGGTTATCTAACCCGAAAGCTAGTGGATGTGGCGCAAGACCTGGTGATTACTGAAGCGGATTGTGGTGACAATGAAGGTAAACTAATTACCGAGAAACATATTCTTGGTTTCGATTCAGGTATTGGTAACAGTATCAAGGGCCGTATTCTATTGTCGGCGATTAAAGACAAAGACGGTAAAGAGCTCTTTCCTAAGGGCCACTTGGTAACCAAAGCCGATGCTGAAATAGTAGAAAAGGCCGGCATTACCGAGGCTCATATTCGCACCCCGCTTAAGTGTCGAACTCTACATGGTGTTTGTCAGCAGTGTTACGGTGCAGATCCAGGCCGGGCTAATCTCGTAAAAATTGGTGAGCCGGTTGGTATTGTGGCCGCTCAGGCGATTGGTGAGCCGGGTACTCAGCTAACTATGCGTACTAAACACGCGGGAGGTGTGGGTTCGGCTGGTGGCGACATTGTGGGTGGTTTGCCACGTGTAGAAGAAATCTTTGAACGGCGCCATCCAAAAAGCCCAGCGCTTATTTCTGAAGTCGATGGAACAGTGCTGGAAATAAAAGAAGAAACCAAAGAAACTATCTTAACTATTTTGCTCGATGAAGCTAGCAAAAAGAAAACTAAAAATGCGGCCGGTAGTATCGACTATTCTATTCCACCGGTGCGCTCGCTACTAGTAAAGAAGGGTGAAAATGTGGTGCGGGGCCAGCTTTTGACCGATGGTTCGGTAGATTTGACCCAGTACAACAAACTTACCACCAAGGCCGAGGTTGAAGACTATGTTATTAAGGAGGCCAACGCTATTTACCAGCTACAAGGTGTGGCGATTGCGAGAAAACACATTGAGCTTATTATTCGCCAAATGTTCTCACGGCGTAAGATTAAGACTCCGTCTGACAGTAAATTCCGGATTGGCGAAATTGTTGAATATGTCGAACTCGTAGAAGAAAACAAATTGGTAAAAGAGCGCGGTGGCGAAGAAGCTAAGGGTGACCCAGTTATCTTGGGTATTTCCGAAGTAGCCCTTACTACCTCGAGTTTCTTGTCAGCCGTGTCTTTCCAACACGCGACCAAGGTCCTTATCGAAACTGCCTTGTCGGGTGGAGAAGACAATTTGCGCGGTTTGAAAGAGAATGTCATTATTGGCCGTTTGATCCCAGCTGGTACTGGTTTGATTGAGGGCTATAATGAGGTGGCGGAAAAAGAAACTGACGCTCTAGAGGCATAGTCCGGACGCGGTGTGGTGGTAGTAAAATTGCCGGTTGGACGGGGGACTATTTTAGCCATATAAAAATCTTATGGCGACACCAGCGGAACAAATTAAAGAAAGATTAAATATTGTCGATGTTATATCGACGTATTTGAAATTGGACAAGGCCGGCATAAATTACAAAGGCCGTTGTCCTTTTCATAATGAAAAAACTGCTTCTTTTTTTGTTTCGCCCAATCGACAAAACTATCACTGTTTTGGTTGTCATAAAGGGGGCGATGTTATTTCCTTTATTGAAGAGATAGAGGGTGTCGATTTTGTGGGGGCCCTCAAGTTGCTCTCGGACCGAGCCGGAATCAAGTTAGATTTGAAAAACGCCAAGTTTGCTAAGGCTGACAACGAAGAAAAAAACATTCAGTTAGCAGTTTTGGAAGAGGCGACAATTTATAGTGAAAACCGTCTACAATCAGAGCCTGGGGCCTTGGCATATTTGAAAGATCGAGGCCTTGAGTCGGCATCGATAACAAAATTTCGGATCGGTTATTTACCGGCAAGTTGGCAAAATTTAACCGAACATTTGCTGGGGCATGGACATAACCCAGAGAACTTGGTTAAGACGGGAATGTCGGTAAAAAAAACTGATGGCCAAAATGCTGGGCGGCTGTACGACCGTTTTCGTGGTCGAATAATGTTTCCACTTGTTGATACTGACGGTCATGTGGTTGGTTTTTCGGGTCGTCTATATGACCCCGACGGGACAAGGGGGGAGGAAGCAAAATACCTAAATTCACCGCAGACTTTGACCTATGACAAGTCTAGCTTTCTCTATGGTCTGGATAAGGCGCGACTAGCGATTCGGCGCGAAGATAAGGCCTTGTTGGTGGAAGGTCAGATGGACTTGGTTTTGGCCCATCAGGTGGGGTTGGAAAATACTGTGGCGGTGTCGGGGACGGCTTTGACGACCGAACACCTGTTACGTCTTAAGCGGTTGTCTGGAAACTTGGTTATGGCTTTTGATGCCGATTCGGCCGGAGTTACGGCTTCGCGACGGGCAGTAGAGTTGGTCCTGGGCCTAGGTTTGGAAGCGCGGATTGCGGCTTTGCCAGAAGGGAAAGACCCGGCTGATATTGCCAAGGCTGACCCAGCTAATCTTAAAAAAATAATCGAAACTAGTCGGCATGTTATTGATTTTTATATCGGGGTTGAGGTGAAAAAGCACTCTGATCTACGAGAACGAGCCCATGCGATTAGAATAAATGTTTATCCTCTAGTTGCTCGCTTGGCTCACCGGATTGACCAAGCACATTTTGTCAAAAAGATTGCCAGTGTTACCGATTTACTAGAAGACATAGTTTGGCAGGATTTGAAAAATTTACCACCTATAGTTTCTGCCGACAGGGAGCAGGTGGCCCCCTTAACATTGGCGGCGTCCTTGCCTAAGGACAAACCGGACCCTCGTTCAGAAAAGATTTTGCGTCAGATTGTTTCGTGGTGGTGGCAGTTCGGAGTGGTTGACCCTGTGGCCGAGCCCTATTATCGAGAAATTGAGGATTTGATTGGCACAGTGCATTTGAAAGCCTGTCTTGGTCGGCTCGAGCCCGAAGGGGGAGGGTTGGCAATGGAAGTGGAGCTGGTCAGTGCATTCGATCAATCCAAAAGGGAAGAAGTGTTGAAAGATTTATATGAGCAATTCCGTAATGAGTATCTTAAGGGGGAATTGGCTAGTATGATGAAAAAGCTAAAAGAGGCTGAAGCGGTGGGGGACGAAATTTTGGTGGACAAGTACCTCCAAAAATGCCAAGATATCTCCAATTTAATTAATCGTCAATCTTAAAATATGGCTGTCAAAAAAAATATTAAGAAAGGGGCTGTTACTAAAAAAGCCAAGAAAGTAGTAAAAAAACCAGTTAAAAAGGTTACTAAAAAGGCGGTCCCAAAAGCTAAGAAAAAAGTTGTTAAAAAGGCACCGGTTGCCAAAAAAGTGGTAAAAAAAATAAAGAAACCAGCTAAGGCGACTGGGCCTCGGACAATTACGGGTGACAAGTCGGGTAAGGATGTTATTGCTGATCGGGTGACCGGGCTTATTCGCAAGGGCCGAACTCGAGGTTTTGTTACTTATAATGAATTGTTAAAAGAATTTCCTAATATTGAAAATGACCTCTTCTTTCTCGAAGATTTGTATGCCCAGTTCGATGAAGCGGGAATCGATGTTTTGGAAGAAGGGGGACTACTTGATGATTTTGAGCCCATTACCAAAGGACGAAGTCATGTTTCCGAAGCTGCTCTCGATTCGGTTCAAATGTATTTGAAAGAGATTGGTCGGCATAAGCTTTTGTCAGGAGCTGAAGAAAGGGAGTTAGCAAAACGTATTTTAGAAGGGGACGATGAAGCTAAAAAGACTTTGGCTAATGCTAACTTACGACTGGTGGTTTCAATTGCAAAAAAATATATTGGCCGCAGTTCAGATCTGACCTTGCTTGACCTTATTCAAGAGGGTAACTTGGGTCTTTTCAAGGCGGTGGAAAAATTTGATTTCCGTAAGGGTTTCAAGTTTTCAACTTATGCCACGTGGTGGATTCGCCAAGCGGTGACTAGAGCCTTGGCCGACCAGTCACGAACGATTCGAATTCCAGTGCACATGGTGGAAACTATTGCCAAATATAAACAAGTAGTACGTCGCTTGAGCCAAGACCTCGGCCGGGAACCCTTACCACAAGAGATTGCCACTGAAATGGGTGTCGACGTGGAGAAGATTCACACGATTGAAAAGATTGACCAAAGCACCGCTTCGCTCGACCGGCCAACCGATGATGATGACGAAAAATCTTCCCTTGGTGAGTTTGTGGCTGATGATAAAATTGCTCCGCCAGATCAGGAGGTGTCGCGCCGAATTTTGCGTGATCAAATCCAGGAAATATTGAGTGACCTAACATTGAAAGAGAGAAAAATATTAGAGATGCGCCACGGTTTAGATGATGGGGTGATGCGCACTTTGGAAGAAGTGGGTAAGGAGTTTGGGGTGACTCGCGAACGTATTCGCCAGATTGAAGCTAAGGCCCACGAAAAAATTCGCTTGCACGATAAAGCTAAAAGATTGATGGGATATTAGGTTAAACAAAAACCCCCGCGGCCAGTGGCCGCGGGGGTTTTTGTTTAGTTACTTACTACTTAGCGTTGGTGATATTTTTCTCGTACAGAGCAATAATTTTTTCGGCTAAGTCGCGCACCTTTTTATCCTCAATTGATTTAGGGTCAATTTTAAAGATTGGATAAGTTTCGCCACCTTTAACTGAGATTACGACAAACGGGGTACCATCGACACCGATAGCCATACCATTTTCATAGTCATTGGTCACTCGACTCTTGGTGGCTTCGTCGGCTAAACAAGTGATAAATTTACCTTGGTCGAGGCCTATTTTTTGGGCGATCTTTGGTAGCTCAGCCGGGTCTAGTCCGTCGTTAGATGGGGTAACAGCAAAAACTTCGTCGATAAACTTCCAAAAGGCCGTATGACTACCAAGCATCATAGCGCACTCACTAGCTACGGCTTCGTTGAAAGCTTTGGCGTGTAGTGATTCAATTGGAAAATGTCGGTAAACCCACGAAATATTAGCGCTGTCAGTAGCCATTAATTCGTTCATTGTTTGATGAAATATTTTACAGAACGGACACTCAAGGTCAGAATATTCGACAACAGCGAGGGTGGCTTCGGGGTTACCACGAAGGTGGTCGGTACTATCGACGGCGATAAACTTTTTAACCAAAAAACCGTCGGTACCTTCGGCAATGGCTGGGTCTTTGGTATAGTTGCCATAAATTACTGCACCGGCGATAATAATACCCGCTAGTACAATAGCTACCGGGGTAGCTAGATTTGGTACTTTTTTCTCATCCATAATTTAGATAATTAACTGACTAATTTGGTAGGGGTATTGTAGCATATGAAGTCGAGAGGAGGCCAGCTAAAGAAAACCCCCTCGTGGCCAAGGTCACGAGGGGGTTTTCTTTAGCTATTGTCAGTCACGCAGGCTTTTAGGGTGGGGGTTTCTACCCAGGCACACTGCCCAGCGGTGTTACGTTCGCATTTGGCGCCCTTGTAACATTCGTAAATCGGTCGATATTCACAGGTGCTAGCCATTTCCTCCTCGCCACAGATTTGGGCACTGCAACCCGAGATCACGCATCCTCCAGTAATAGGGCCGGAGTTACTACTAAAAGTGATAGGTATTTCGAGGGAGTCGTCATTTTCCGGTAGGCCCGAGGGGTTGTCTTTACTTAAAATCAATTTACCTTGGGTGTCAGCCGGGGCGGTAAAATTTAGAGTGACTTCGAAAGGAACAAAGTCTTCAGTCATCCATTCGCCCTTGGCTTGGGCTGGTGCTTGGGCCAAGACTTGTCCGTCGGCGGTTTGTATTTTTACGGGAAAACTAGCCTCAAAGTACCAAGTGCCTCTGGCTTCACCACGGATAGTTAGTGGGCTTGTAACTTTATCTCCGGGTCGGGGACTAGTTACTCGAATCAGGTCACTTTTATCTAGTTCATTGCCAATGTCACGGGTAAAAGTTTGTCCCTCTGGGGTGCGACATTGTTCCGGGTAGGATTCCATTATTGGATAGCCGGCCGCCACGCATTCTTCAAAAGAATTTATAGAAACAGGTTTGTCATTTTTGTATATCCACCAGCCGGTGCCAGCAATAGCGATTACTACTATTATAAGAATAATATTTTGCGCCTTCATAATTGTGGAGATGTTATTTAATAATTGCCCCAGGTAAAACTTCCTCGATAGGAGACAATACTACTGGGCCGTCTTCGCGGTCGGCGGCTAGGACCATACCATTGCTCTCGAGCCCCATTAGTTGACGTGGCTCTAGGTTAACTATTACCACCAAAGACTGACCAACTAGGTCAGCTGGGTCGTATTTCTTACCGAGACCGGCAATAATTTGGCGCTCTTCACTGTTGGCCAACATTACTTTTAGTTTCAAAAGCTTGTCTGACCCAGTTACTCTTTCCGCTTCTATAATCTTGGCGACCCGTAGGTCGGCCCGACTAAAATCTTCATAAGTTATGATTGGTTTAGTTTCCATATGGCCATGATAGAGGATAAGACGAGGGCTGTAAATGTCTAGAGGTACGGTGACACATCTAGGGCTCCCGGGCGGAGAAGTTGTGGTTTTGGTTCAGTTAGGTCAAGTAAAGTCGAGGGTTGGCCGGCCAGTGGCTCGGTGTGTGCCCGTACATAAACATCGACCTTGCTTCCAAAGTAAGCCTGGGCCTCTTCGATAGTAGTGGCCGGTGGCTTGCCATGAGGATTGGCGCTGGGGGCAGCCAAGGGGCCGGTGTTTTTTATTAATCCAGTCAAATTTTGGTCAGCTGGGTAGCGGAAGGCAAGATTTTGGTGACCATGTTTTAAATAAGAAAAGTTTTCACTTGGGGTGGGTAAAACAACACTCACCCGACCAGGCCAAATTTTATCTAAAATACGTTTAGTATCCTCAGTTAAGATAATGTCAAAAATTTCTAAGTCGGCCAGACTGCCAATCAAAATAATATAGGGGCTGGTCGGTGGGCGTTGTTTGGCGTGGTCTAATTTTTCGATTGCCTCTCTGGTTGTGGCTTTACCAACTAGGCCGTAAATAGTATCAGTTGGTAGAACCGCTAAGTTTCCAGCTAAAAGGCTTTTGGTGGCCTCGGACCATAAATTATTCATAGTAAACAAACTAGTTACCTCGTAGGGAATAGTCAATTGCTTGGCTAATAACAATACCGACACTTAAAGTAATAAGGTAATAAATTACCAATTGGCTAAAAGTGGCCGGCAAAGTAAGTGGCAAAAGAAGTAAAATGAGCAACGAATACCAAGAAATAAGCGATGAGGCCGACAGGGCAAAAGATACTCGGCGTAAGGTGTGGAGCTCACCGGGGCTGTGCTCAGGACGTTTACCAAAAGATATGTCAATCAATTGAGGAGCGATGAGAGTGTTGGTCATAGCTTCGGTGAGTAAAATAATACCCAAGACAATAATTTTTAATATAAAAGTGGGTGAACTGTTGTGAATTTCTGGGGCGGATATATAGAGACTGAAAGCGGTGCCCACGATACTAATAAGGGCGATCCAGACTATTTGGCCAATCGTGCGCAAGATTTCTTGTTCGGTTTGGGATATTTTTAAGTCGCGTAAAAATTTAACATAAACCACACTGTAAACAGTGGCCGCGCCCACTCCGACCGTGAGGCCGACCGTTAGACCGGCGATTAGGAAGTCGTGATAGCGGACCAACATGTCGACGAAGGACAAGTTTCCGCCCATAATCGTGGTAATAAACAAGAGGGTACAAAAAGTGGCCGAAGTTAGACACCATATACACCACTGCCGAATAGCAAAACCTTGGACGGCTGTTAGGTAAAGAGAAAACAAGAAAGCGACCGTGGTGGTAACTAAAAAAACAAAAGTGGACAACTCTGTTCGCCATAGTGGTTGCCACATGAAGGTTACGTAACTTATGGCAGTCAGACCATAATAAATAAGACCCAGGATTTCGAGGGGTACACCGAGAAGACGGGAAAAGTCACTATGAACAACCGCATTACAGTCGGAGTGAAGCGGACAGACTAAGGGTTTTTCTTTTCGTTTACTTGTCCAAATATGTAAGGAGAGAAGAAAACCTAAGGTGGAGACAAATACTATAATAAGGGCTGGGCTGATATTCATAGGTCTAATTATAGCAGACTAGGGTTAAATCTTACCAAGCTTTTTAGCTAGCTTCTCGGTTTCGGCCAGTAGCGATTCTATTTCACCAAGGCCGGCTTGCCAGAATTTACGATCGGTTATATCAACCCCTAGTTTTTTAAACATATTTTCGGGCGAGTCGGAACAGCCGGCCCGCATAAAATCTTTTACTTTGGTCATAAAACTTGGGTCGGTTTTAACTTTAGCCTGCAGCGATTTAGATATTAAAAGACCGCTGGCATAAGAATAAACGTAAAAAAAGTTTCGGAAATGACTCCAGTAGATCCACCAATTGCCCGAGCCGGCCGATTGTTCTACACCACTACCCATATAAGCTTTCATATTTTTTTGGAAGAGCCGGCCAATTTCTTCTTTTGACAAATAGCCTTGTTTGCGAAATTCGGCATGGAGTTCTTGTTCAAAACGATAGCCGGCCACTTGGCGAATAATGGTTGATATTTCATCGCCAAGCTTAGCTACTTGCAGAGTAAGGCGGAGGTTGTCGTCGGCGCCCTGCATTAGTTCTTGTTGAACAAAATCTTCGGCAAAAGTACTGGCCACTTCGGCCGTTACTACTGGGGTACCAAAGTAGTGGGGAGGTTGTTGTTCGCGCATCAATTCATTGTTTATACCGTGCCCGGCTTCGTGGGCCAGCGTGCGGACGTCGTTTAGTTCGTTGGTGTAGTTGAGTAGAATATAAACTGGCGAGGTTCTTAGGTTGTAGATGCAAAAAGCCCCACCGCCTTTGCCTTTCCTTGGGTAAACATCAATAGCGCCACTGTCGACAAACCCACGGAAGTAGCGATAGAAATCTGGGTCAAGTTTTTTAAATACCTCGCTTACTAGGGCCACCCCTTCTTTGTAGCTGAATTTTTTCTTTACTTCCCCGTAAGGCACGTTGCGTTCGTGGTACAACAAAACTTTTTGGCCCAAGAGCTTAGCTTTTAGTTTATAAAAACGTTGGCTAATATTAAATGCTTTTTCTACTTCCTCGACTAAAATATCTACGACAGCGGAATCGACATTGTCGGATAGGTGGCGACTGGTGTCTGGTCGGGCAAAACCGCGCAATTCATCATTAATTTTTTTGTCTAACAAAATGGCATTTATCTCGGCTTCGGCCACATCAGCTAGTTTGGCTAAAATCTCATTAAGAGCGGCAGCAGCGCGATGACGGATTTTCTTTTTTTTATCCGACGCCAGAGCTAAGATAGCCTCAAACGGCAAATTTTTGGTTTTACCATCGCGGTCAAACACTGGGCGACTTTCTTTGGT
Organism: uncultured Candidatus Saccharibacteria bacterium; assembly: GCA_964539475.1. Lineage (GTDB taxonomy): Bacteria > Patescibacteriota > Minisyncoccia > Phycocordibacterales > XYD1-FULL-46-19 > XYD1-FULL-44-32. The sequence continues at coordinate 1,549 of CAZIIR010000017.1, read as the reverse complement.
TAGCAGGGTCGACATCATTTGCACCCACTGGCTATGGGCGGGGTTGGACTTTAGGTTTAGAATTTTCTCTTCAGATTCAGACAATAAATAGCGAGCATTTTCAAAAATCTTTTTAAGAAAGTAGTGGTATTTGGCAAAAGACTCGTCGGCTAAAATTTTCTGCTGAAATTTGGTTTCAACTTTGGCCAGGCGCATAGTAAAAAATTGCGCGTCGTTTTCAATTTTAGTAGCAAAATCGGTTAGTTGGTTTAGTCGGGCTTTCAGTTGGGCGTTGTCTTCCTCTTGGGCGCTACGAAGGTGAAAATAGTAGCCGACTTCACCTAAAATCCCACCAGCATTGTCCCACGCTTCTTGGTCGGCCAAGGCTTCCTTTAAAGCTGTGGTCGAGGTCAGGTAATCAGTCCGGTCTTTCCACTTGTCGATAAATTTATAGCTATTTTTCTTGAGCTTGGCCAAATCTTTCTCGATCTGGGGGTCGGTGTCAGATTGGTAGAGGGGGGATAGGTCCCAAGTTGGTCCCAGCACAGCTTTTTCCATAGTTTTTTTCATTGTTCCGACAGTATATCATAAGAAAATTGCGCGTAAGCTATAAGGCTTACGCGCAAGATTTTGCAGTTTTATTATTTGCTGAACCGCTCTAGAACATCCCTGGCCACCTCATTTGTTTGTTCGTCTGGTCTTCCATTCGTGTAAAATCTCAATGAGGTCTCCGTAGACGCAGGTCTGAAACTTAGACTCATTTCAGACTCGAGTCCGAGGGTCCGGTGGGCTTGTCTGAGGACACGGAGGAAACGTTCTAATTTCTCCTCGAGGATTTCCTCACTTAATGTTCTTTTCATATCATAAGGATCTCCATTGTTGTACTTGTTTATTTATAATATATATAATTATACTTGTCAACAATTTGGAAGAATTAATTTTTTGCCTAAAAAATATTTTGTGGTATTATTGCGATGTTATTTGAGAATAAAACATTCCCCTGTAGCTCAGCGGTAGAGCAATCGACTGTTAATCGATTGGTCGCAGGTTCGATCCCTGCCGGGGGAGCCCTGTGTTAACAAATTAACAAAGGTGTGGTAGAAGTTAGTCAGAAAAAACCTTGAAAGGAGGTGATTGGGTTGATTAATTTTAACGAGTTTGTTCTTCTTTCATCGAAGAGAGGGCACCTTGTTGATAAGGGAGGCTACGCATGGAAAGTGGTAAATGTATACCGCGGCAATGGGCCGACATTGGTCGAGGTTGAGGATCTTAGTGTCCTTGGCCGAGGCGTTGAAACTATTTTTTGGGAGGGTTCCACTCTAGCGCAACCTTTCTTCTCTTCAGCCACATATATGCCAGAGACCTTGACCGATATAATTCACGAATTGATTATTTCGGAGCAGGTGTCTTCTGACATGTGCGAACGACTGAAGGAAGCAATGAAGCGTGAACAAGATAGAGTACTTGATGTTCACGCATGCTAGTACCGCCCCCAACGAAGACCGTGGGAGGCGGTTTTCTTTTACCTCAACTTTTTATCTCTCATTAAAAAATTACGTTGAAGTTGAAG
>CAZIIR010000016.1:0-15274 GCA_964539475.1 uncultured Candidatus Saccharibacteria bacterium | reverse complement strand
ACGAAGGACTGGTTTATTTATGCAACCCAATCTGCAGTTCGTAGAGGTGGCGGTATTTGCCATTTTCAATCTGGACCAGCTCGTCGTGGGTACCTCTTTCTACTATTTGACCCCCTTCAAAAACAAGAATTAGGTCGGCTTTACGAACCGTACTAAGTCGGTGGGCCACAATAAAGGTGGTCCGGCCAGCCATTAGTTCATCTAGTGAAGCCTGAATAATTTTTTCGGATTTGGCATCGAGAGCGGAAGTGGGTTCGTCAAGAACCAAAATAGATGGATTGCGCAAGATGGCCCGGGCAATAGCCACTCTTTGTTTTTGGCCCACCGATAGTTTTACTCCGCGTTCGCCCACCACCTGCTTCCATTTTTTAGGAAATTTTTCGATAAAGTCAAAAGCGTGGGCTTTTTTGGCAGCCTCGGTTACTTCTTTTTCAGTCGCTTTAAAATTGCCATATTTAATATTGCGGTCGATAGTGTCGTTGAATAAAACTACTTCTTGGGGGACAATGGCGATTTTGGAACGAAGAAAATGGAGGTCGAGTTCACGAATCGGTACCCCGTCAATTTTGATTTGACCGCGATTGGGAAAATGGTAGCCAGATATCATATCAATTAAGGTACTTTTACCTACCCCCGATTCCCCCACTAGAGCTACTACTTGGCCAGCAGTGACCGAAAAATTAATGTCAGTTAAAATTGGTCTTTTACTTTGGTAGGAAAAATTGACATCAGTAAATTCGATAGAGCCTTTTATTGATTTTAAATCGAAAGACTTAATAGGTTGATAATTTTCAGTTGGTATTGATAATATTTTTTCTACAGCACTTATATTAACAATTCCGCTCTGAATATTTTTTGACATATTTAAAAGACTTACAAATGGACCAAATAACATGCCGAGATAGCTATTGAAGGCAATGAGCTCTCCAATTGTCATTTGTCCAACTGCTACCAATTCAATCGACCACAAAAATATGCCGGTCTGGACAACTAAAATCACTATTTTTTGATTAAAATGCAGAGAGGCCCAAATGCCGTCCATCTTTAACCAAAATGGTAATAACCTAGTTAAAAAATAGTTGGAAATTCTTTTCTTCTCATAATTTTCAGCGGTGGCTTGTTTGACCGCTCCAACATTTGTCACTGCATCACCAGCCACACCAAAAGCTTTTCCCCAAGCATCAGAAAATTTATCTTCCAAACCAGCGGCATGCTTAATAGAAAAAGTCGCGATGAAAATAAAGATTCCTAACCCTATGATGGCAAATATTGCCATTTGCGGGTTAATGTAAGTAATTACAGCTATAGATACTATAACCGTAAGCATTTCTGCCCCAATACCACCAACAAGTCGGTCGATCAATGATTCCAAACCCCACCCGGCCATACTGATTTTTGATGTTATCTCACCAATTTTATGGGTTTTATGAAATCCCAGGGGTAGTTCGAGTAGTTTTGCATAAGCACTATTTACATAATCGAAACGAGAATAGAAAGCTACTCTTGATTTGCGCATATATGTGTAGTAATCAGCAATTGAAATGGCCGATTGAATGACTAACATCAAGAGTAACAACCAAACAACTTTTGGTAATGTTAAATTTAAATAAGTGTTAACTAGTGTTGGGTCTAAAATACTATCAAATAGCTTACCGGTAATAAATGGCATTAGGCCATTGCCAAGGGCAAGTAGGATGTCAACAAAAAAAAGAACAGCAATATCTTGCCTATAGCGCTTAAAAAAATTCACTATTACAACCAAACTCACCTTTACTTGGTGAATTGTTAATTTTTTACTCATAGAGTAATTTAATTCTACAACAAAAGTATTTTATTTGTTAGAAATTTAGAAACTAAGACCGGTTTTTTCTTTTACTTCAGCCATTTTGGCTACGGCTTTGGCGCGGGCTTTAGCACCTCCATCTTTGAGGATTTGTTTTACCCGTTCTGGGTCGGCGGCAATCGCTTTTCGTCGTTCGCGTAGTGGAGTTATAAACTTGATAATATTTTCGGCCAATAATTCTTTTGATTCTTTATAACCCATTCCCCCTTCACGATAACGTGTTTCTATATCGCCTAGCTGGTCAGTACTGAAAAGCTTGTGGAGAGCAAAAATATTGTCGGTGTTTGGGTCTTTTGGTTCAGCGGGAGTTTTAGAGTCGGTGACAATTTTCATACACAAAGAACGAATCTCATCGTCCTCGGCAAAGAGTGGAATGGTGTTGTTGTAGCTTTTTGACATTTTCTGACCATCAATACCGGGTACCACGGCCACACCTTCAATAATTTTTGGTTCAGGTAGTTTAAATGTTTCGCCAAAAATTCGGTTAAACTTTTCGGCGGTGTCGCGGGCGTACTCGACATGTTGTTTTTGGTCTTGCCCGACCGGCACAATGTCGGTGTCGTAAATCAGAATATCAGCCGCCATGAGCATGGGATAGTTAAATGTTCCGACACTAATTTCCTTGTTTTTGGCCTCAGCATCTTTAAAGGCATGCGCCCGCATTAGGTAAGGCATAGTGGTGATAGTGTCAAAAATCCAAGCTAGCTCGGCATGTTCGGGCACATCGGATTGCTTAAATATTACGGATTTGGCTGGGTCTAGGCCGATAGCTAGGTAGTCTATAGCCAAATTTAGGGTCAAATCGGCCATTTCCTGGCCATTTTGAATAGTATTTAGCCCATGATAGTTGGCAATCATATAGAAGCTGTCGTGGGCGTCTTGGAGCTCAACAAACTGGCGCATGGCCCCAAAATAGTTGCCAATATGGGGGCGACCAGTCGGCTTAATACCCGAAAGGAGGATTTTTTTAGTAGACATAGTTTTTAGATTATACCCTGGATTTTAAAACAAAAAAAGCCGCCTCACCCTTGGTGGGGTTAGACGGCTTGGGGTTACTGGTGTTTGTAACCTTGGTCTGGTCGAGCTGTTCTCTTAATCTTTCGGTTCGCAACCAGGTCGGAAGTAAGACATGATCACCACGTCGACGTAGCGACCGTTAATAAAGATGTGACTTTTCATTACCCCTTCTTGTCTTGCTCCCAACTTTCTACCCAGGGCAATACTCGCGCTATTGTGAGCAAAAGCTTCGTGCACCACCTTGCGGAGATTTAGCGTGTCAAAGGCATACTTCCTAAGGAGTTGCCCGGCTTCGGTCGCTGCTCCCTTCTTGCGATTCTCCCTATCGCCGATAAATATGCCAGCATGGGCTAGGCCGTCCTTCTGCTTTACCCGATGAAGGCCAATGGTGCCTAGCAATGTTTTGGACTCGTTGTCGATGATCCCAAAGACAAAGTTGTTTGGCATTCGGCCTGGCAACTTTTCGATCCAGTCCTTTTCTTGGCTCGCATACATTGGCAAGTAGGTAGAGAGGTACTCTCGCATCTCCTCCTGGTTTATCCAACGAACGAGGGTGTCCACGTCATCAATCGTTAGAAGTCCAAGCGAGACCACTTTGCCAACCAAACACATTACTCTTTCCATGATTAATCTCCTGTCAAAGACCAACTGCAACAAAATCACCCCAGTGGTGCTTTTGCCCAGCTGGGGTGATTCTAAATTAGTATTAAGGAGTTATTTAGACAGTTTTAGAATTATCACAGCTAGGAAAAAGGCAAAAATCGCCGTTGTCGATGACGGATAGAGTTGCCATATCTCGCTTGTGATAAAACTGATTCATAATATATCTATAACACCTACAGATTATATGTCAATAAAAAGGACATATCTGTAAAATCTACACCCCCTCGTCTTTTAGTTCCTCGACTAATTTTTGGGCTTTTTTGGTTAGTTTTTGGGGGGTGTTGATTATTATACGAATCAGTAAATTGCCTCGGTGTTTGTTGTCGATCGGTACCCCTTTTTCTTTAACGCGCAAAACTTCGCCGAAAGAAATTCCGGCCGGAATCTTTATCTTTAACTCACCACCCTCAAGCAACTTGATAGAATATTCGGCGCCCAATAGAGCATCGGTTAGTTTAACATTTAAATCCATTCGTAGGTCGGCGCCTTCGCGCTTCCAGACCTTGTGCGCCTCGACATAGACTTTGACATACAGATCGCCAGTTTGCCCGCCGGTCACCGCTTCGCCCTTACTAGAAAGACGAATCATTTCCCCTGACTCGATACCAGCCGGGACCTGAATCTTGATTTCCTCGCTTTTTTTGCGTACCCCGTCACCGTTGCAAGTTCCGCAAACTTTTTCCGGCACTTCACCTTTGCCGTGACAGGCTTCACAAACTTTATTAACTGAAACTGAACCCAAGAAAGAACGGCGTGTTTCGTGAAGTTTGCCTTTACCATTGCAGGTCTCACAAGTTTTCATCTTTGAGCCCTTCTCCGCTCCCGAGCCAGCACAAGTTTCGCAAGTGCCAACTTTATTTATGAGAAGTTTTCTCTCCACACCAAAAACTGATTCTTCGAAAGAGATTTGAATATCGACGGAAATATCGCGTCCCCGATTATTGCGACCACGGCCCCCATCAAAGATATCACCAAAAATGTCCCCGAGGTCAAATTCAAAACCCTGACCATTGAAACCAGAAAAATCGAAACCCTCAGCCCCGAAGCCAGAAAAGCCGCCAGCGCCTGCCCCAGGGTTTGCTCCACCGGCAAAAGCCCGACCATACATATCGTACTCGGATCGTTTTTTGTCGTCGGACAAAGTTTGGTAAGCTTCGCTAATCTCTTTAAACTTGGCTTCATCCCCACCTTGTTTGTCGGGGTGGTACTTGTGGGCCAATTTACGAAACTGTTTTTTGATATCCTCTTTCGAGGCTTTTTTATCGACACCCAAGATTTCGTAATAGTTTTTGGCCACGTTGGTAATTTATTTAATTAGACTATTCTTCTTTCTTTTCTTCAGTCTCGGCTTCTCTTACCTCCCCTTCTTTATTTTCGGTTGGTTGCTCGGTGGGAGCATCTTTGGACATTGCCTCACCGATTTTCATCATCGCGGTCGACAAAGCTTGAGTGGCGGTTTTAATAGCTTCGGCCTCGTCTTTTTCTTTTAGGTCACGCAAGGTTTTAATTTTGTCTTCGACTTCAGTTTTTATTTCGGCACTAATTTTGTCACCCGCGTCTACTAAGGCTTTCTCGGCGGTGTAGATCATTTGCTCGGCAGTATTTTTAGTATCGACTAGTTCGCGCTTTTGTTTGTCTTCAGCGGCATGAGTTTCAGCTTCGGCTTTCATTCGCTCAATATCTTCTTTGGAAAGTGAAGATTGAGCTTCAATGCGAATAGACTGCTCTTTACCCGAGGTCTTGTCTTTAGCTTTGACCGACAAAATACCATTGGCGTCGATATCAAAACTAACTTCTACTTGTGGCAGTCCTCGAGGAGCTGGTGGAATACCGTCTAAGATAAACCGACCCAAACTTTTGTTGTCGGCGGCCATTTCGCGCTCACCTTGAACAATGTTTATTTCTACTGAGGTCTGGTTGTCGGCAGCGGTGGAGAAAGTTTGGCTACGAGAAGTTGGAATAGTGGTGTTGCGCTCAATGAGCTTGGTGGCCACCCCGCCCAAAGTTTCTAGACCTAGCGACAAAGGGGTAACATCGAGAAGTAAGATATCTTTAACGTCACCTTGGAAAATACCGGCTTGGACCGCGGCCCCAATAGCCACCACTTCGTCGGGGTTTATCGAGCGGTTTGGCTCTTTGCCAAAGAGGTTTTTGACAGCGTCTTGGATGCCGGGCATACGAGTTTGGCCCCCAACTAAAATAATTTCATTAATTTCGCTTAACTCGTAACCAGAAGCTTCGACAGCACGCCGAGTAATGTCGACTGATTTTTTGATAAATTCAGATGCTAGTTCTTCGAGTTTGGCCCGGGTCATTTTTTTGACTAAGTGTTGTGGACCAGAGACATCGGAAGTAATAAAAGGAATATTTATTTCAGAATCGATAGCGGATGAGAGTTCGTGTTTAGCTTTTTCAGCGGCTTCTTTTAGGCGCTGAAGCGCGAGTTGGTCTTTAGAAATATCTAGGCCAGTTTCCATTTTAAATTCGGCCAGTAGCCATTCGATAATTTTCTGGTCAATATCTTCACCCCCCATATGCGAGTCACCATCGGTTGATTTTACTTCAATCGATTGTTCGGCATCGGCACCGGTAATATCTAGAACCGAGACATCAAAAGTTCCACCACCGAAGTCGTAGACTACCACTTTCTCGTCTTTCTTTTTGTTTAAGCCATAAGCCAGTGCGGCGGCGGTTGGCTCGTTTATAATCCGGCGCACTTTAAAACCAGCAATCTCGCCCGCATCTTTAGTAGCCTTGCGCTGAGAGTCATCAAAATAAGCTGGTACAGTAATAACCGCTTCCTCAATCTTTTCGCCCAAGTGTGCTTCGGCGTCGCGTTTTAGCTTGGCTAAAATCATCGCCGACACTTCTTCGGGGCGGTATTTTTTATCACCAAGACCTACTTTTACGCCACCATCTTCCGAGCGGTCGATTTCGTAAGAAACTAACCCTTTATCTTTTTGCACATGCGGATCTTCAAATTTGTGACCCATTAGGCGCTTTACACCGTAAATGGTATTTTTCGGATTGGTTACCGCCTGACGTTTAGCCAAAAGACCCACTAGGCGTTCACCAGTTTTAGATTGCGCAATAATGGAAGGTGTTGTACGAGCACCTTCGCTGTTTTCGATAATTTTTGGTTGTCCCCCCTCCACATACGCCATTGCGGAGTTGGTAGTACCAAGATCAATGCCAAGTATTTTTGCCATAGCGTATTAAATTAAAAAGTTACTAATATAATCTTATTTTAACATATTTTTAACTAACCTCGCCTATCTTGACTTGCGCTGGGCGAATTACTTTTTCACCCAACCGGTAGCCCTTTTTCACCACCTCAAGTACCACATGGTCTTCGGCAGGGTTGGTAGTTTCTATCACTCCCACCGACTGGTGTTCCAAGGGGTCAAAGGGTTTACCTAGTGGATTAATAGTAACCACACCGTGACTAATTAAGACGTTTTCTAGTTGGCTGTATATATATTCAACCCCTCGTCGCCAATTTTCTGGCACTGCTTCCCAAGCTGTCTTATTACCCATCGCCATTTCAAAACTGTCGGCAATCGGAATAAAATCATCAATTACGGTGGCGGTAATTATTTCGGCTAACCCCTCACGCTCTTTGGCGGTTTGGCCTTTCAAATTTGAATAATCAGCCTGAGCTCTTTGCCAACCAGCCAAATTGGCCATTTTTTCTTCTTCGGCCACTTTTAGTTTGGCGCGCAAATTTTTTAATTTTTCAGCGATAGCGCCATCTTCCCCTTCGTCTTCAAAGACAAAGTCTTCTTCATTTTGATTGTCAGTTGAAGTCTTTTTAATCATCACAACAAAAATTATTTGCTAAAGGGCAAAAAGGTTTTAACTATTTTTGATCCCTCCCTACCCTCGAGAACCAACAGATGTAGCTTCAAACGAATCCATTACCCAGTATCCAGACGGCGCAATAAACGGCTTGTCTTTAACAGAGTCGAAAGTGTGGGTTCCTGTTTTAGTATCGTCTTGATATAAAGCGACGAAATATTTTTGGCCAGCCACTAAACCTTCAGCCAAGTAAGAGGTAATGTCGGTATATGTTCCGGCTTCAAAATACTGAGCGCCCAAGATGAGGTTTGGGCGACTTTCATCTTCGGTTGCACTAAATGTTACCACCCAAGCCCCCTCAGCAATGCTCATTTTTTTAATCTGAGTACGTAGACCAGGAACCTGATCGACAGTATCAATACTCATAGCACCGGCTATAGGTACTCCAGAAATAGCTTTGGTAGTAGGTTTGGTGCTAGTTGTAGCTCCGGTAGTTTCGGTGGTCGAAGTAGCTGTATCGACAGGTGTCTCGTTAGGGTTAAAAATATTTTTAATAAATACAAAATAGCCAATAACAAAACCTAAAATAATGCCGATCAACGCGGTGGCGACTAATCCTCGCCATTCATTGTTTGGCTCGTTTTGCGATACTTCATCGCGAAATGTGGTTGGTTGGTTGTCCATATAAGGGTATATTACAACATCCGGCCCAGAGGTCAAGATTGGCTACTAACCTAAAAAGTGCCCTAATGGGCACTTTTATCAAACTAACGTTTTGACCACTTGAGGTCTGGGGAACCCTTGGTTTTCCCAATCCTTCCTCCACAGGAAAACTCGTAGTTTTCCCGACCCCTTTCCTAGCCTCAGTGGAGCGCGGATTACCGTTTGCTCCACTGAGGAGCTTTGCGGGCTTTCTTGAGGCCGAATTTGCGCCGTTCTTTAGCTCGGGGATCTCGAGTTAGATGACCAGCTTTTTTAAGAGGAGTTCTAAGTAGGGCGTCTACTTTAGTAAGCGCGCGGGCAATACCCATAGCGACACTCTCGGCTTGAGAGTGTACCCCACCACCTTTGGCTAAGATTGAAATACTAAAATCTTTGGTTGCCGCATCGATCAAAGGTTTGTTAATAATAGCCTGGAGTTCTTTTACCGGAAAATAGACTTCTAGAGTTTTACCGTTTACGGTAAAAGAAGTCTTGCTGGCCGGAGTAATACGGACGCGAGCAATAGATGTCTTGCGTCGCCCGACGGCTTCGAAATATTTATTTTTAGTGGTTTCGGTCGCCATAATATTTTATTCAGTAATAACTAAATTTTTTAACATAATCGGTCGTAGTTTGTTATCGGGCAACATATTAAAAATTGCTCGACGGATAGCATCACCTGCTCCTTTTTTAGTAATAACCTGGGTAAGAGTCTCCGCTTTTTGACCTCCTGGTTGGCCACTGTGACGCAAATAAACTTTGTCGGTTAGCTTTCGCCCAGTAATACGCATTTTGGAAGCATTAATAATCTTCACTTTATTGGTTGGTTTTTTATGGCGCTCGAAATCAGGGGTATTTTTGCCTCGCAAAAGCAACACGGCATTGGTAGCCACGCGGCCTAAACTTATATCAGTAGCATCTAGAGTGTGTTCCATATTTCTATACAAATTCGATAATAGCCTGGGGGCTAGCGTCACCACTTCTGGCGGGCATTTTAATAATCCTAGTATAACCACCGGCTCGGTCTTTATACCGAGGGCCGATCTCCTTAAAAAGCTTATCCAGCTTCACTTCCCCACCTAGTCGGGAGGTAACAGTACGTTTGGCGGTTACGGTATCGTTTTTGGCAATAGTTACCAGGCGTTCAACGTAAGGGCGCAGGGCTTTGGCTCGAGCCAGGGTAGTTTTGATCCGACCCTTGTCGATTAGACTTTTAGCTAGACCACGAACAAGCGCCTCGCGCGGGCCGCTTTTTCTGCCTAATTTACTGGTGTTGCCGTGGTGTTGCATATATTTAGCTTATTTGAGCAAAATACCAAAATTGGACAGGGCTCGTTTTATCTCCTGTACGCCCTTATCACCCAGCCCATCGATGTCTAGTAAATCATTTTCTTTTTTGCGAATCAACCCGCCTACTGTCCGGATACTAGCACTAGCTAGAGCTTTTTGGGTTCGGCCCGATAGGTTTAGATCTTCGATACGAGTTTTTAGAACATCTTCATCTTCGGTTTCAGCCGACAGGGCCCCCTCCATTTCTTTTTCCACATCAGAATTAGCAGTATTTGTTTCGCTAACGAGAGTATCAATGTCTTCTTTAAAACCAACAATTGCTTTGAGCTGATTAATCATTATGGCAATCGAATGTTCTAGGGCTTCACGTGGAGAAACATCACCATTAGTTTCGATTGAGATGCGCAATTTGTTATAGTCGGTTCGGTTACCAACACGCATCTGCTCTACCTCATAACTAGCGCGACGAATCGGAGTAAAAATAGCATCGAGAGCGATAGTGCCGATATCAATTTTGTCTTTTTGGAGGACGTCTTTTGGAACATATCCCAACCCTTTTTCCAAAGTCAGTTCCATTTTTAGGGAAGCGCCCTTGTCGGTAACTGAAGCAATGTATTGATCTTTGTTTACCACTTCGACATCACCAGTTTCTTCAATATCAGCGGCGGTTACTTCTTTAATGCCGGAAATATTTAGGGTGACCACTTTTTTCTCATCACCAACTACTTTGAAGCGGATTTTTTTCAGGTTTAATACTAGAGCAATGACGTCTTCTTTAACTCCTGGTAGAGTGGAAAACTCGTGGTTGGCCCCGTCTATTTTAACTGAGGTAATAGTAAAACCTGGCAAAGAAGAAAGAATAATTCGTCGCAACGAATTGCCCAAGGTGTGACCATAACCAGGGTAAAGACCCTCTATTTCATACACACCAAAATTTTCTCCCTCGGAGACGATGATTGGTTTTGATGGCAAAATTATATTGAAATCAGGCATATTTTTTCGCTATAAGGCTATTAATAAATAAAATAATTCGATTTAAACCCGGCTATAAAACTCCAGGATCGAAGCGAAATTAAGATTAGACTCGGTCTCACCATATTCTGGACTACCCTTCACTTCACCACTCATCGTCTTCTCATCAAATATCACCCAGTTTGGTGCAGTGTACGTTTTTAGACGGTCTTCTAGAGTGGTAAATAGGCCCTTGTTGCGACTTTGTGGTCGAACAGAAACCTTGTCGCCTGTTTTAATCTGAGCAGACGGAACATTAATGCGTCGGCCGTTAACCAAAATATGGCCATGAGAAACCATCTGGCGAGACAAGAGACGAGAATTGGCCAAACCTAGACGAAAAACGATGTTGTCTAACCTGTTTTCCAAAAGTTTAAACATCTCGGCGGAGGTATTAACATTTTTCATTGTTCGTACCTGTTTAACGTAATTAGAAAACTGGCGCTCGTTTACCCCGTAGGTGTATTTGGCCTTTTGCTTTTCAAGTAGTTGGCGCCCGTACTCACTCACTGTTTTCTTACGTGCACCAGGCTTACCGCTTTTGCCGTCTGAACCAGAAATAGCAAACTTTGTAGTCTGGGTCTTGGAAAAAATCTTGTCTTCCAAGCGCCGCGCAATCTTATATTTTGGTCCGATTCGAAGTCCCATATTATTTTATTATTTAGATTAAACGCGTCGTGGCTTAGGAGCCTTCGGTCCATTAAAAGGTACTGGTGTCCGATCTTTAATCGACAAAATATTAATACCTTTAGCAATAAAAGAACGGACCGAAGACTCACGCCCAGAACCAACTCCCTTAATAATGACATCGACCTCTTTTAAGCCGATACCTTGGCCTTTTTCTGCCAAGAGCTCTCCGACTTTACCGGCGGCATAAGGAGTACCTTTTTTTGAACCTTTATAGCCCAAAGCGCCACTAGAGGAAGACAAGAAAGCGTTGCCTTCTAGGTCGGTCAACAAGAGATTGGTGTTGTTGTAGGTGGCATTAATATGCAAAATGCCGTGCTCCAGCTTCTTTTTTGAAACACGACCAAGGGCCCGGGCTTTGGCGCCGCCTGAATCATGACCACCTTGTTTGATAATTCGTTTCTTTCCCATAGTAGATTATTTTTTATCAACCTTCTTCTTACCAGAACCCATAGTTTTCTTTGGACCTTTTCGAGTACGAGCGTTGGTCTTGGTGCGCTGACCTCTTACTGGCAAGCCCCGGGTGTGGCGTGAGCCAACATAAGACTTGATATCTTTTAACCGCTTGATATTTGAACTAATCTCGCGTTTTAAGTCACCCTCAATTTTAAATTCTTCGACCGCTTTACGAATGTCATTTTCTTCAGCTGGAGAAAGTTTTGATGGCCGTACTCCGTGTTCAATCTTTAGTTTATCTAAAATAGACTTAGCGCGATTGCGGCCCACACCATAAATAGCAGTAAGGCCGATTTCTAGCCTTTTGTTTTCAGGAATTGTAATACCAGAAATACGCAACATAGTGTTATGAATCTAGAGATTTAAATTAAGCCTGCTTCTGCTTGTGCCGAGGCTTGTTTTTACAAATGATATACAAGTGCCCACGGCGCTTCACCATTTTGCATTGAGGACAACGCTGTTTTATTGTCGACCGAACTTTCATCCTACTATAAATATTAGACTCTCGGAATAATTTACATTCGCTTAGTAATGCGTCCTTTGCCGCCGTAAGGGTCAAGCAAAACCTCTACTTTGTCTCCTACTAATACGCGAATTCGGTGCAGACGCATTTTACCGGATAGGTAGGAAAGCAAAACATTATCACCCACCTGAACTTTAAAGTGAGTGTTAGGTAATGCTTCCAAAACTACACCAGAAACTGTCTGCCCTTCATCTTTTGGCCTCGGGCCTTCGTTTTTAGTATTCATCTTAGATACCCGGTGTATAGTAGCAGATATTGGTAATATTAGTCAAGATATGGCTATAGGATAGGACTAATTACTGGTCTCACCATCTACAACTTCTTCAATTTGTATCTTTTCTGTGTTGTCTGGTATAGAGCTAGCCCAAGGAGGGGTCAGTTTTAGTTTGGCGCTCTCAATAGCCGGGAAATCGGCAAGTACCATATTAAAGTTGTCTTTGGTGTAGCCAGTAATACCAGTTTTAAACTTTTCGGTATCTACCTTCCAGACCAAGTGAGCCGTACCGCCGGCTTTTAGTTTTATCTCAGTAGCTGTTTGGGGGTCAATTTTGTCCTTGTCGACAATGGCTAGATTAATAGTTGTTGGTTCAGAGATAGTTAAAACCTCGTCATCATAATCAGGAATGTAACGAGCCGCTAGATAAGCCCCAAGCTTTTCTTCATTGAATACTATACCAGTAAAGGTAAGGGTACCCACTAGCTGAGCTTCCCCGTCTTTTGCCCCTGGTTTGACCTCAAATGAGGTACTAGTGAATAGTGAATCTTTAAATAGAATTTGACCATTTGGCACACTGACACTATTTTTGTCACCAACTTTGGCCGCTAGTTTTTGTTTTAGTTCGGCTTCTGCTTCCTGACGGTCGGCGTCGGCCACAGTACTTGTTTTACCAACTAAACCACCAGTCATTGGGGTTTTAGATTTGGCATAGAATTTACTGTAACGAGGGGTATCTTTAAAACCTGGAACAGTGAAGTCGGCTGAGGCAATATTGTATTCAGCACCGGCTACGTCAGCAACCACTGTCGCTGTCGCCTGCCCGGGGACAGTTTTACCACCTTCAGTTTTTTGGCCGGGTACTACCACTTCTTTTTCAATACGGTAAATCTTGCCATCTTTGGTTTCAAACCGGGTTTTAGCGATTAGGGTCTGGCTCTCAGCACTAAAATCGTTGAAAATAGTGATTTGACCAGTTGCCTTTTCGGTCACATCTTTTGTACCTGAGGCTTTTACTATTACTGATTCAGAAACTGAGTTAGAAATAGTGCCAAACTCTAGCTCGCCAGGGGCAGCTGAGGGGTAGGCGGTGAAAGTTTCGTCTAGATTCACCTTAGCTTGTTTTGGGGAAATATAAACCGTGGCCTTGGTAAAGACCGCTCCTAAAATGAATACAATAATAAGAATAACAGCTAGGATTAATCCCCAGATCAGATATTTTGGAATTTTTGGCATACGGCGTGAACGGAGGATAGCTTCTGCATCCCCCGCGATATGGTTATTTACCCTCTCTTCTTCTCCTTCACTGGTTGGAACAGGATTAAAGGGTATGGAACGGCGATAAGCGCGACCGTTTCCTTTTGGTAATATTTCGCGCAGACTTTTTTTATGGTTATTAAGAGGTTCTTCTGTCACGGCATTATTTTTTATCTTCCCCCTATAAAACTATAGAGTGGAAGGGGCTACCAATAATACTACACTAGTATATCACAAATATTTCTGGGCAAACAACTGGGCCAACAAGTGACTTGGCACCCTCGACGGCGGGCGTTTTGTAGGGTAATGATCGGCCAAAAATTCACTATCGGCAACGATTGGTTGGTGATCAGGTAAGTCTTTGAGCCACCCACTCAAAACAACGGCACTTTTATCGTCACCAACCACTACAACCGGCAAATTTTCTCCGGGTTTCTCGTATTGTTCCAAAATGGAGGCCAAGCTATATAGCCATTCATTTTTTATATTGGCCAAGTAGTTTGAAAAATCATTGTGTCGATGGTTCTGAATTATATTTTCACCTAAGAGGTGGAGTGAGGAGTAGGCCGAGTGGTTATTTTGTCCAGTTAGTTTTGAAATTTGTCTGGCAATAGAATGGGTTCCTACTGGGATTGAGGCAATATCGATTATGGTTTGCCCTCGGACTATGACGAGATCAGTAACTTCCCCGCCGATATCTAAAATAACAAAATCATGATGATTAGCCATTGTTTCTTTTAGAACAGCGAAGGTAGAAAGTAAGCCTGAGTGAAATTGGGTCTCACTTTGGCCAAAACCAGAGCGGATAGGTTCCCGAAGGGAGTTTAAAAGATTAGCGTCACTACTGCTTGAAAAGTGGTGGACGGTCTTTTCACCAGGGAGGGAAAAATCAAGGTTAGTATGTCTTTGGCCGTCTAATTCTAAACCCAAAATCAGACTATCAATCGGGGTTAATTGGTAGCTAGGTGTCTGATGAAGAGTTAAGTGTCGGCGTAGACCCTCACTGGTAATATCCTCTAAAACGCTTTTATTTTTAGTCTGAGTTTTAACCCGAATTTTTCGGCTATCGGCAATATGCCAAGCGGAAGAAAGTAAACAATGTACCTGTTGGGGATCCTCGCTGACAAATCGTTTTAGTCGCTGACTAATATCAGAAAGGGTTTTAGTTGTTTGGCGAGTAGCAACAGAAAAGTCTTGCGTACTATTGAAAGGTAAATCTTCTCTGGTTTCAAATAGTAAGTCTCGGCTCCGGCTATCTAGCACTAAACCAGAAACAGTTGCTCCACCAATATTAAAAATAATAATGGGGCTTTCTTGTGTAGGTTGGGTCTTTTTAAACCAAGACATAATCACTGACTATTATATCAGCAAAAGTTATTATATTTGCTGATTTTGGACCCTAACCTGTGGATGATTAGCTAAGAACAGCTTTTATGCGTCTTACCCCTTGGGCTACAGCTTCTTCTTTTTGAATCTTAAATTTACCCAATTCACTAGTGTTTTTAACATGGGGTCCGCCACAAAATTCTTTTGAATAGGCTAAAGCGAGGTCGGCCCCAATAAAATAAATAGTGACCATATCTCCATATTTATCGCCAAAAGAGTGGCGGGCGCCAGTCGCTTCGGCTTCGTTTTTTGGTAAAACTACGGAATCTACCGGTAGACTCTCGGTGATTTTTTGGTTAACTATCTCTTCTACCTTTTGCTTTTCCTCATCGGTCATTTTGCGAGTAAAACTAAAGTCAAAACGTAATCGGTCGTCAGTAATATTTGACCCTTTTTGACTGACTTCGTCGCCTAAAACGTCGTGTAG
>CAZIIR010000015.1:0-16026 GCA_964539475.1 uncultured Candidatus Saccharibacteria bacterium | reverse complement strand
TGACCCCGCCCCCAACGGAAAACCGTGGAGGGCGGTTTTCTTTTACCCCAACTTTCTCACTTCCTCGAGCCGGGGGATTAATACTTGACAATTTATTTATTATGTATTAGTAGTTAAAGTTGGTCATACCAAGATTGGCTTGGTATAAGGGTATATTTTACTCGTTTTATCCCGTTAGACACTTAGGTGTTCTACAAAACAAAACGAAAAACGGAGAACCTTGATATGAGTGGTAGATACGACCGGAACAGGGATGTGGCTGAGGGGGAGGTAACCCTCTCGACCGAAGTATTGAACGTGACGAGTCTGGGCGGCGGTCTGGAACTGAGGCGTGAGAAGAAGAAACCATTCGATCGCGCCAAAGCAACAGAAATCCTCGAGCTACCGGAGTTTGTCGGCGACCGTCGTCTGAACCAGTCCCATGTTGATGGGCTGGTCCGGGCAATGCAGCGGGGAACCTTCCACGCGGAGTGGGTGTCAATCATCACCTGCTTTCTCGAGACTGATGGCAAGACGTATCGGATGAACGGCCAACATACCGCGTGGGCGCGGATGGAAATGCCCGACAGTTGGCCTTGTGAGGTCAAATGTCTGGAGTACGTGGCGAAAACAGAGGAAGACATGCGGACGCTGTACTCCTCCATCGACCGGTCCAGTCCCAGGACCAAGGCCAATGTCATCGATTCGTACCTCGCCGGTACCGACCAATTCGGCCACCTGAAGTCGAGGGTCTTGAGGATCCTGCCCCAGGGATTCTCGATCTGGCTCTGGCACACGCCCCATGAGCGCAAACGGCACGACGGCGACGACGTTGCATTCCTTTTGAAGACGGAACACTTTGATCTGGCGATCAAGGTGGCCAGATTCATGAACAAGCAACCGGATACGCAGAAGTGCATCTTGCGGGCAGCAGTGGTGGGCGCAATGTTCGCCACCTTCAACAGGGCCCCGCAAATTGCCGAGAAGTTCTGGGCTCCCGTTGGGGATGGTCTCAACTTCGACAAGAAGAGCGACCCCCGGCTGGTTCTCCGGAATTGGCTGATCCAGACAGCTGTTGGTACGGGTGCTGGGTCGCGCACGGACAAGAAGAAGGTGACCCAGGAATACATGGTCCGAGCCTGTCTGGTGGCTTGGAATGCATACCGGCAAAATCGGCCACTCCAGGTGATACGGCCCACGGAACGCGGACGCCGGTTGGCTGCCAAATAGTGCTGTGTGCTAGCGCGTGGGGACTTCGGTCTCCACGCGCTATTTTTATACAAAAGTCTTTCTTGATTGTTCGAGGCGATGAATTATTTACAACCCGATAAAAGTGTTATAGAAATATACCTAGACAAACCTTATCTCTGACTAAAAGGAGGCGAGTAAGTGTATAACGTTCGTGGAATTTACATTGCTCCGGAGGCTGGAGCAAAAATGAGATGCTTATGCCACATTCAGGCCAGTCCTGGTGGTCTGGAGGGAGATCGCTACAAAAACGGCACCGGGGCTTGGTCGAAGACCAGAGAGCAAGAGGCCGTGAGGGACCTGACCCTCATCTCTGAAGAGGCTATTGCGCTTGCCAACCAGGGTCGAGACGAACTTTTCACTCCCGCGGACACACGGCGCAACATTATTGTGACAGTAGGTGTTCAACAGTTGAACGATCTATTGGGCCGGGAATTTTCAATCGGGAGGGTCCAAGTTTTCGGTGCAGAGTTGTGTCACCCGTGCAAGAGGCCTTCGGTTTTATCCGGGAAACCTGGCTTCGCCGAATCTTTCAAGGATCGTGGCGGTCTCCGAGTTCGCGTTCTGAACGAAGGCTTGATTGTTTTTGGTGACGTGATCTCTTGGTAGAAGTAGTGCTTTTTCTCTTTTTCATTGGCCGCTCAGCTTTGGTTGGGCGGTTTTCTTTTACCCCAACTTTTTCACTTTCCCTAGGCGGAGGATTTTGACAGATAAAGCTTGTGATATAATTAGCTTATGCAAAAAATATCAACCACGGTTTTTATGTACGCTTCGATTGCTTTTGGGGTTTTTGGTCTAGGTCTAGTGCTCTTTGGTGGGCCAAACGACAATGCGCCAGTTAACCAGTTTTTTATGAAGCTAATTATGGCCTGCATTTTTATCATTTTGCCATCTTTTGCTCTTAGTGTGGCGAGTAAATATTTAGGCAAATAATCATCTAGCTAGTTAGGGGTTAAAATTTTAAACTTTAGACTGTTTTTTCGACTTGTTGTTTAGTATATATTTTTGGGATGGACTCATAGTTTTATCTTTGCGGTGAACACAACCAATCCAACAACAAGGGCGACGTTTGCCTTTGGCGAGGTCTTCGACGGCGCGTTTAATATGTTTTTTTCTAGTGTCTTCAGTTTTAACTGAAATAGTCCAACAAATCCACTCGTTACGGGCCAGTGGGGTAATATTTTCCCAGGTGGCGAGAGCTTTGGTGGAAGAAGCAATAGCCCGGTGTAAATCGGCCGGCAATTGATGGGCGACACCAGAGGAAATTTGTTTTTTAAGCATAGCCTAATTCTAACAAACGTTTAGGTCTTTTGGTATTTGAACCACCGACTAAATTTTAGCTTGATTTTGTAGATTTGGCCCTACTTATTAGTAGGTATATAATACTCGGTATTGTGACTACCTTAGCGTTTTCGGTGCGGAATAAAATTTTGACAGTAGGGTATCGAGGTCTAAAGCACCTTCTTTTTTTGGTCGAACCAGAAACTATTCACGACCGAGTGGTAAATTTTGGTTCTTTCCTTGGTCAGTATGCCCCGTTTCGCACGGTGACGGCGGTTTTTTTTGATTATTTTCACCCCGCTCTCGAACAAAATATCCTTGGCATAGACTTTAAAAACCCGATTGGTCTGGCGGCTGGTTTTGATAAAAATGCCGAGCTGGGTTCGATTTTAGGGAGTGTTGGTTTTGGTTTTGCCGAGCTGGGTTCGATTACGGCCCGGCCATGCCCAGGCAACCCACGTCCACGTCTCTGGCGACTGAAAGAGTCACAGGGGCTGGTGGTGTGGTATGGCCTTAAAAACGACGGTGTCGATGCTATTCGTAAAAGAATTGAAAAAACTCAAGCGGTAATACCTTTTGGTACCAGTATTGCTATGACTAATATTGCAGAAAATATTGAGACTCGATTGGCTATTCACGACTATCTTTATTCGTTTATTCGCTTAAAAGATATTGGCGCTTATTTTACTTTAAATATTAGTTGTCCCAATGCGGCCGGTAGTCAGATGTTTCTAGCACCACATAGGCTAGATTATTTACTAGATATTTTAGACGAGGTGGAAACTAGTAAACCTATTTTTGTAAAACTTTCGCCCGATCTAGGTCTAGCTGAAGCCTCGGCTTTAGTGGAAGTAATACTTCGCCATCGGGTGCATGGTGTAATCTGTTCCAATTTGACCAGAAGTCGAGCCAATAAACTAATTAAAGAAGAGGGAGCCCCCTTGTGTGGTGGGGTGAGTGGCAAGCCAACCCAAGCTTTGTCTGACCGCCTCATTAAACATATTTATCGACAGGCTGGGTCGCGACTGGTTATTATTGGTTGTGGCGGAGTTTTTTCGGCGGCCGATGCTTATAAAAAGATTCGGGCCGGGGCGTCTTTGGTGCAAATTGTTACCGGAATGATATTTACCGGTCCGCAGGTGGTTAGTAGTATTAATCTTGGCTTGGTTAAGCTTCTCCAGGCTGACGGTTATTCTAATATTAGTGAAGCGGTGGGGGCAGATGCCCATTAATTAATTTTTTATGACAAAAAATAAAGTAGCGATTATTGGAGGTGGGGCGATTGGCCAAGCGATAGGTAAGCTTTGCGAGCCGGAAGCTCTCGTGGGAATATATGATATTTCCCCAGAGCGAGCGACAGTTTCTGATCCGGCTTTGTTGGAAGAAGTGTCAGTAATCTTTTTGTGTGTACCGACCGAAGCGATAAGGCCAGCACTTAGCACTTACCGCCCTTATATTAAAGAAGCTACGCTTGTGGTAGGTGTTTCCAAAGGGCTAGAACAAGCCAGTGGTAAGCTTTTAGTAGAACTACTGGCTGAAATTTTACCAGAGCAGCCGACTGGTATCTTATATGGGCCCATGATTGCAGCCGATATTATGGCCGGGCAAGTGACGAAGGGTATTTTAGCTTCGCGAGTTCAAGAGGCAGGCGAACTTTTGCAGGGAGTTTTAAACAAAGATTTATTTTCTTTTTCAGTGACAACTGAAGTAGAAGCAGTTTGTTTGTTGGGGGTACTTAAAAATATCTATGCTTTAGGGTTTGGTATTTTGTTGGGTCAGGGGTCAGGGACCAATACTAAGGCCTGTTTTTCGGTTGAAGCACTGGCCGAAATGAAGAAAATTTTGGGTAGTCTTGGTTACGATGAAAATTTGGCCTATGGTCCGGCTGGCCTGGGGGACTTTTTAGCCACCGCTTATAGCGAGTATTCTAAAAACCAAACGGCTGGCTTGGCCCTAGCCACGGGGGCTAAACCGCTTGAAGCCGAGGGTCTACTAACCCTTAGAAACATGCCAGCTAGTTGGTCGGCCTTTTTACCAAATTGCCCCATTTTAACAATTCTGTCTAAGATTGTAGCTGGTGAAGAGCCAGTAAATAATTTAATTGATGTTGTCTTCCACCACTAAAAATCAGGCGCTAGTTTTAGATATCGGTACCACCGGGATCAAGGCCTTGGTTTTTGATCGGTCAGGGCAAATTATTTTTAAAAGTTATCGCGCCATAGGAAAAGAAATTTCTCATAATGGGTTATGGGTAGAACAAGACCCCTTAGAAATGGTTAAACTCTCGATCGAGGTTTTACAAGAAGCGACAAAGAGGGCTGGGGTTACTCCCGCTACTTGTTGTGGTTTGGGTATTACCAATCAGCGCGAGACGGTGGTTTTGTGGAATAAAGAGACTGGTGAACCGGTGTATAAAGCGGTGGTCTGGGAAGATGCTCGGACCACTGACCTATGCCAAGAAATAAAAGAAAAATATGGCACAGAGATTAGGGAAGCCACTGGTCTGACTGTCGATACCTATTTCTCGGCTTCTAAAATAAAGTGGGTGTTGGAATATTTAAATCTGCCCGCCGATTTTCCTTTGGCGGTAGGGACAGTCGATTCGTGGCTTGTGTTTAATTTGGTTAAGGGGCGACCTCACCTGACCGACTATACCAATGCTTCTCGGACTTTGCTTTTTGATATTCATAAGAAAACCTGGAGCGAGCGCCTGGCTAGCTATTGGAATATCACTACAGATATTTTGCCGGTAGCCCAACCCTCTTTAAGCAATTTTGGAGATTTAGATGAAAATATTTTAGGCTACAGTTTACCAGTGGTGGCTTCTTGTGGGGACCAACAGGCCAGTTTGTATGCTGCCACCAAGCGAGGGGCTGACACCAAGGTAACTTATGGTACCGGCACTTTTTTATTGCAGTCGATTGGTAAATTTATTCTCAAGGAAAATTTTTTTACGACCCTTTCGGCCGAGGGCTATGCCCTAGAGGCAAAAGTAGGCACTTATGGTAAGCGCACGGAGGCGCTGTTAGAGGCTGGGCAGCCACTACGACCACTTGTTGAAGAAATGACTTTGGCCACCGCCACCTATCTTAAAAAATTACCATTTACTCCGACTAAAGTGATACTTGATGGGGGGATTACCCAGGCGGCTGATTTGTTACCATTACAGACTGAAGCTGCGCCTGATTTAGAGTTTGAAGTTCAAGAACCTTTTGATGGAACAGCCCTGGGGATAGCCCAAATGGTATTTGATGCCGAGGTAAGCTAGAGTGAAGAAGTGCTTAGGGGTTATTAAAAAAGTTTAGATTTAGTGAGTTTATGGTTTGAAAGTTAACTAATAAAATATGAACAAGTCTTTTATTTTAGCGGTCATAGTTTTGGTTCTAATTGTCGGGGCGGTATTGTGGGTTGCTAAGTCTAGTTCGGTGACGCCCAATAGTGAGGTAGAGGAGACACCCGGTGAAGAAGTCTCAACCACGTTGTCGGCCGAGGGGACAGTGACGGAAATAAATAAAGATGAAGTAGCTTTCGACGGGCCAGTACGTATCACTATTGAAGATGAACAAGGAAAAGTAGTAAAAATAGCTATTCCGTCGATGGGTTTGCCAATGTGTGAGGCATATAAAGCTGGTTCGATTCGTGACCCTTATACGATAAAAGTGGGGGACACTTTGGCGGTCAGTGGTACAGCCGGGGAAGATGGTAGTATTGTGCCTTGCCAGTCAGCCGAGCATTTCTTGCGCTAGAAGATAATTAATTTTCTTAAAACAAAACCCCCCTCGTAAATATATTTACGACGGGGGTTTTGTTTTGCTCTAACTTTTTATTTCTCCCTCAGTGACAACGATTACTTCACTTTCATTTTTTGTTGCATTGGCCACCTCAGCCAATTTTTTATTTTCTCGTTTTAGTTTAGCAATCGTGAAATAATTAGCTACCGCACTAGGAATAGTGATTAGGATGCTGACTATAATCCCAATAATTAGGGATAAAATAATAAGCACGGCGAGGGAAGCGGTGAGTTCCCAAACCAGGAAAGTGACAGTTACAGTAAAAACATTTTGGAGGGCAAAGATAACCGCCGCCGCGCCGATGAGTAAACCAAAGATAAGAGAAAGTAACATATATAACAGTGGTTAAAAAATAATTGATAAGATAACTAGTCAAAATATTTACTACCGGACCATTTGATGATTTGGTTCCCTAATTAGCTATAGTCCAAGGAGCACCGGCAATTGGGAACATACCTTTGGCGGAAGCATTTGATTCGAGGCCAACAAGCTGGATAGATAAAGACTGGCCAGCATAAGTACTGACATTTTTACTTAAGATAGCTTTAATAGTGAAGACGCGCATTTGTCCGGGGGCAAATACTGCGGTGGTCGGAACAGTGGCTAGGCCATTTTTAAATGCGTTTATTCCTTCGGTGCCACCAGTAAGTCCCCGTGAACCGCCGTTACCGTCGACAGTAGACAAACCAATAATAGCTCGTTCACCGCCGGTGACTTTTACTTTAAAGCCGGTTAGGGTTGCGGGTGCAGGGCCAATATTTTTGACTTGGATATAAGAGACCGGTACAGTACTACCGCTTTTAGCCACTCCGCCGAAAAGCAGGGGAATGGCTGATACGGTCATAGTAGTATTAGCCTTGCTTCCAGTTTTCACATTTTTACCAATAGTTAAAGTACCACTGGCGATAGTGTTTAGTTTTATGTTACTTGGCCCGGCTAGGGTTATTTCATAAACGCCGTCCGCCAATTTTTTGGAGACCTTGTTTTTCCAATCACCGTTTTTAACTTTAATATTTTTACTACGATAAACTATTTTCCCTGACCCTTCTTTGCGGATGATTATTTGAACTGTTTTAGTGCCACTGACGGTACCGTGGATAGTGGGGGTAGCCGAAGACGAGGTTAGGCTGTCTTGGTCTATTTCACCGGCGACTACATTTATATCGACACTGCAGATAGTCTTTTTGCTACCATTAACAAATTCATATTTATAAGTCGTATCACTGTCTATTATTTCGGACAAAAAGCCGGAAAGAGAGACGTCTTCTCCATCTGTGTCAGTAGCTTTTTTTGCATTCTGGCTTTGCCAGAGCAGGTTTAAACGCTCGTTTTTAGCTATGAAAATTTCGGTTTTGCTTTTTGTGGTTATTTCGCCCGCCGGGGTTTTTACCTCTAGGGAACATCGAGGTTTAGTACTAGTGGCAGCCGACACGAACTGAGGTGCGGAAAAAAACACCCCTAAGGTTATGGCACCAATTACTAAGCTAGTCGATAAAAAATATTTTTTCATTGTTTAATTATATTTTATGTTATTTTTGGATTTTATAAAAATTAGAGAGCAAAAAAGAAGGCGTCAGTAGGGCGTCTTCTTTTTTGTTTTTAAAGGAGTTTGTGTTTACACCCCAGAGACATCGTCGCCAATCATTTGATTGTCGTCTGCACTGTCGAGCAACATTACACCGCTGTGTTCAGCAATATTGGGAGCGGTCATAATGGCAGACATGCCGTCGTTTGCGGTGACAGTACTCACTTCACCACTACGGTTAACATAGGCGTAGGTGGCAGCATAAGCAAAACTGGCAACGGTTGGTACGGCGACAGCGACAGCGATAAGGCTGGCGTTGAAGATAAAACGAGAAACGACATTATTCTTAGTCATAGATTTATTGGTTCTAGTGCTAGTAAAATAAAACAAACTTGAGATTCACTATTAATTCGTCGAGGTTAACCCGCCGAAGCAAAGTGGTTTCTAAGCGCACACTCTAGATACTTTCCCCTGTAGGTTTGGTTAGAGGCCTACAAATCGACTCTTTTTTGGACTCAACGAGTCTAATGTGCGCTGTACTTTTAGAGACGTTTGCAACACCATAATCATACACTATATTTGACAAAATAAAACAGATATTGTGTTATGACACAGTTTTTGATTTACCCCTAATTACCCTCATTGACAATTTTATAAATTAGTATATAATAACAGAGTAAGTAAATTCTCTATAGTTTGGTTGGTTTTCCAACATCATAAAGCTCTTTAGCTTTTGGAAACTTGCGAGATACCGGCTACCTTACCTTTTAAAACTAAAGGCCGGAGGCGCAAGTTTTTTAGACTTTGTGCTCGATGTCTCTCAGGGCATCAATAAAATAATATATGTATCAAGGAAACAGAGGTTATCGGCCCCGTTTTAGTGGGTCTAGTCGTCCAACTAGTTCAGCTGGGCGTTTAAATAGTGGTCGAAGTGGTGGCAATCGGGGTGGTCGTGGCCGTGAGGCTAAATCGACCCTCGATATTTCACGCTTGATCAACAAGGTGGTAATAAGTGAAGAAGCCGAAGTTTATGTGGCGGAACATAACTTTGCCGATTTTGCGGTGGATGAAAGACTGAAGACTAATGTCATAACCAAGGGTTATGTCACTCCAACCCCAATTCAAGACAAAATTATTCCTCATATTTTAAAAGGGGAAGATGTAGTAGGTATTGCCAATACTGGTACCGGCAAGACGGCCGCTTTTGCTATTCCACTTATTGATAAGATATTAAAAAATTCGAAAGAAAAAGTTTTGATCATGGCGCCGACCCGGGAACTAGCAATTCAAATTGAAAGTGAGTTGAAAAGTTTTGCGACTCGCCTTGGGGTGCAGTCGGTTGTGTGTGTTGGTGGGGCACCGATCGGTCGCCAGATTGCCGACCTGCGTCACCCTAATCAATTTGTGATTGGTACTCCAGGCCGACTAAAAGACCTAATCGAACGCCGGGTGCTAAACCTTTCTAGTTTTGGAACAGTGGTTCTCGACGAAGCCGACCGGATGCTGGATATGGGTTTTATCAATGATATGCGTTATATCATTGGTCTAATGCAAAAAGAGCGCCACACGCTTTTCTTTTCGGCGACTTTGTCGCGAGAAATCGAAGTGCTTATTCAAGACTTTTTGAAAAACCCAGTGCGGATTTCGGTAAAAACTCAAGATACCTCGAAAGATGTCCACCAAGATGTAGTACGGATTAAACCAGGCGAAAATAAAGTTGATGTTTTACACGAACTACTAAAACAAAATGATTTTTCCCGGGTACTCGTTTTTGGTAAAACCAAGCACGGAGTAGAGCGCCTAGCTCAGACTTTGTCCCAGCGAGGACTAAAGGCCGAATCAATTCACGGCAACAAGACGCACAATAGTCGTCAGCGAGCCTTGTCGGCCTTCAAAACCAACCAAGCCCAAGTGCTGGTGGCTACCGATGTGGCGGCTCGTGGTCTAGATATTGCCGATGTGTCACATGTCATTAACTTTGATTTGCCAACTACGTATGAAGATTATGTTCACCGGATTGGCCGAACAGGGCGTGGTGGTAAAAAAGGTAAAGCTTTGTCATTCGTTGACTAAAAGAAAATAAGTTATAATATAACAGTAAGATAATTAATATCTAAAAATAATTATGGCAAAAAGAGCGGCTCAAGATATAAAAAACAAGACCTCGCGGTCTAAAAAAACTAAAAAGCGTTTGGCGGTCAAGCAAGTTATGCTAGAGGCCAAGAAAGCGAAGAAAGCTAAAAGAAAAGGGAAGAAATAATAAAAAGACCGGCCGAGGCCGGTCTTTTTATTTGTGTGTGCAAAAGATGGTCTCCTGTGTTAGTAATTGGAGTAGAATTTTGGGTAAAAACACGAAGGAAAGGAGATTATCGTGGAATTAAAACCATGGGTGATAGCCCTTGATGGCCCGGCCGGGGTGGGCAAGGGGACAGTCAGAAGTATCCTGGCTCAATTGCTCGGATTCTTCGAACTCGACAGTGGTGCTTTGTATCGAGCTGTGGCCCTCGGTTGCCACAATTTGGGGATCAACCCCGCTGAACACCATCGGGTGGCGGCGGCGGCGGGCCAAATCTTGCCGAAGTTCTCGGTCAAATCTTGTCGATTTCTTCTCCAAGAAGTTGACGTCACGACGGAGATTGGCTGCCCGGAAAACAGTCAGCGGGTAGCGGCGGTGGCGGCCATTCCCGGCGTGAGAGAAGTGGTTAACCGTTTTGTTTTGAAGTCTCGTCAGAGACCGGGCTTGGTCGCCGATGGCCGGGATATGGCGGCGCGTTTTTTTGAAGATGGACCGTCAGTTGCGGCCTACTTTTTGAAAGCTTCACCGGAGGCGAGGGCTACTCGGCGGGTCAAACAATACCAAGAACAGGGTCTGGAAGTGGACCACGGTCAAATTTTGGATAGTATCGTGGCCCGCGATACGGCCGACGAGACGAGGTTGGTGGACCCCTTGGTGCCACATCCGACAAGTGACATCATAGACACCACAAACATTTCGGCGATGGAGGTGGCAACTATTATCTACGAAGATTTTTGTCACCGGTCTTGATTTTTTTTGTTGTAAAAAACAAGCCGCCGGAACCTGTAAGGTTCCGGCGGTATTTTTTTAATTAGCTATTTTTTATCTTGGCATTTTTGACAGCGACAACCTTTAGACTTGATTATATCGTCATAATATTCTTTACCATAGTCATAAGTTAGTTCTTCACCAGCTTTGATATTTTTCCTCGCCATAATAAATATTCTTTTCTGGTGAATAACTGGTTCGCAATTGGGTCGGCAGGAGTGGTTGATATAGCGAGCGGTGTTGGAGCGGGCCCGACCGTCGATAGTGATTTTGGAGTTTATTTCAAACAAGTAGAGGCTATTACTATTATAAGATTCACTTTCGGTGATAGGTCGGCCGACATACTCGATAACGCAAGCCCCTTTTTTAATCGGGCTGTCAGTAAAAAGGCCCAGACCAGCGCTCGAGCGTTTTGGTTTTAGCTTAAAATCGCCGGGAATATATTTTTTAGCCATTAGACTTTATATGCTACCGCATAAAGGTTTCCGGCGCTACTGCTGTAAGTTTTAGCACGACAAAACGCCTGTAGTAAGGTAAGATAGGTGAACATTTAATAATTATTTAAACTTTATGGAAAAAGTCCAACATTTTGAGATTCCGGCCGACGATTTGGCCCGGGCCCGCCAGTTTTATGAAGGGTGTTTTGGGTGGCAAACTAGTGAGTTTCCAATGCCCGATGGCTCAACCTATGTGGGCCTACACACTGGTCCAACTAATGAAAAGAATATGGTCCAGGAAAACAATTTTATTAACGGTGGGATGTTTAAGCGGGGAGAGAGTTTTGCTCCGACTAGTCCTGTTATTACAATGGTCGTGGCTGATATTAATGCTTCGCTTGAGAAAGTTAAAACTAGCGGCGGGGAAGTGGTGGCCGAGGCGAAAGAGATTCCAGGTATGGGTCGCTACGCTTATGTGAAAGATACGGAGGGTAATACTGTTGGTTTGTGGCAAAACTTGAAGAAAGAAGAGGGGATGTAGTAAAAACCAAAAACCCCCGCGCCGTAGGCGCGGGGGTTTTTGGTTTAAAACAACTTCCAAATATTTTTATCCTCCCCACCATCTATCTTAAAGATGGCTACCCCTCGAAGATTAAATTCCTCAGCCAATTTTACTTTTTGTTCGATAGCTTTAGCGTCACTCCAGGAAATGTAATTAAACTTTAAAGTTTGCCCGGTTTGGTTGGCTTGGGCGAGGGCCCGTGCGGCAACTTCTAGACCGGTTGGTGTGTCTTTGGGAATTTTGAGCGATTTGTCTAAATTAACTTTTGACTCCTTTGGTATATATGAAAAACCAATCTCGCCCGCTGAATTGCGACTGGCTTTAACTTTGGTTTTTTTAGCAGTGGCGACGCCATATTCGGGGTTAAGGGCCCATAGTTTTTGATAGCCTTGATACCAATTGGGCGAAACGGTAATTTCATATTCGGCGCCGTAGGTTGGAATCCCGAGCATTATTTTTTCATCCGGTACTGACAATACCGCTAGTGCCACTACTTTACGAGCCCAATCCACATCAGCGGTGGGGGCATAAGGGGCACCTTTTTTAGAGTCATTTAATTTAATATCGGCTCGTTGTTGGTCGTAGGTCATAATTTGGAACACATCGCAGGCTTTACCGAGGCGGGCATAGTCGTTGGCGTAAGTCAAAATAGCCGGCACGGTACGATAAAGTGAGTCGGGCGGGGTGCGAGCCTCGATTGTACAAGCTAGAGTTTTTTTACCGAGGGCTAGTTTCAATTCTTCAATAAATAATGAAAAATAGTCTTTGGTTTGGGCTTGCTTGCCTTCGTAGTCGATATCGACACCGTCGTAGTTTCCGTCATTCACCATTTCTATAATTTGTTTAATATGGCGGGCGCGAGCGGTTGGGTCGGACAGAATTTGTTGCATTGAGGTTGCGTCGCTCCACATTATAGTGGGCAAGATATCGGTGTTTTTGGCCCGGGCGTCTTTAAACAAGCGAGTCCAGTAGCTTTTTTCGAGGTCAGAGAGTTCATTTAAACTACCGTCTTTTTTAACGGTAAAAACAAAAGGGTAAACAGCATCTAGTTTAGATAAGTTGGCCCGAGCATCTTTGGTACCAGCACTGGCTTTCCAGTACGGGATCCAGCCAGCCACTTTTAGGTCGGTACCTGCACCATGTGCCGGAGTAACTGTTAAAAATATTGCGAACAACAAAACCGCTAGAGTGTATTTTAATATTGGCTTAAACATAAACAGAGTATAACTGAAATTAAGAAGCAGGCACAATCTTATTTAAAAGTGGACAAACTTATTTACGTTAATTTTTATTCACTCTATAATGATACACATTAGTAGTTAGTCTAATTTCATGGAATTATCCATTTTCTTATCCCAGGCAATCGGTATTTATTTGGTGCTCATTGGTCTTATTTGTATTACTCGTCGCAAAATGATGATGGCCGCGGTGGCTGATATGATAAACAATCGAGCTCTAATTTATATTGTGGGCATCTTGGAACTTTTGGCCGGTATTGGTCTTGTCTTGGTGCACAATGTTTGGGTTTGGAATGCGAGTGTTATTGTTACTATTGTGGGTTGGGTAATGTTGGTTGAGGCTATTGCTTACCTTATCTTGCCTTACCGTATGGTGTCTAAAATTTTCCGTCGGTTCAACACCAAGTCTTGGTATGTTGGGGGTGGCCTAGTGTCAGTAGTGTTGGGGGCCTACCTAGCGGCGACCAGTTTTGGCTTAATCTAAAGTTTTTAAATTAGATTAAGTTGGTTTTAAAAGACCATCACCTACTCTTGGGCAGGTGATGGTCTTTTGTGTTAGACTATAATCTAATTATGAATTTAAAAAATAATCAGGTTTGGTTTTGGGTTAGTTTGGTTTTGGTGGCCGTCTTAGTTGCGGGGGCTTTTTTTATGTTTAGCCTCTGGCAAGAGGTGAAAATTGGGCGGTCGGACATAGCTTCTTCCACACTGGCTTTGGCCGAAAAGGAGGGGCAGATTAAAAAGCTAACTGACGAAGCGTCTAACCTAGCGTCAAATTTGAACAGTGAAAAATCTAAAAATGAAGAATTTGCTGATCAAATCAATGATATTACTAGTACTGTAGGCACTCTGGAAAAGTGGAGTCAGACTGACCCCGAACTTTTGCAAAAATATTCTAAAATATTTTTTCTCAATGAAAATTATGAGCCGACAGCTCTTGAAAATATACCCGAGGAGTATCTGTACGATAAAAACAAAAAATTATCTATTCACGCCGAAATTTCTAAACGTTTTTTAGCAATGCTCGACGAAGCAAAAGATGATGGTGTAGATATAAAAGTGGTTTCGGCTTACCGGTCTTTTGGTACGCAGTCGGCG
The DNA here is from genome assembly GCA_964539475.1 of uncultured Candidatus Saccharibacteria bacterium. Classification (GTDB taxonomy): domain Bacteria; phylum Patescibacteriota; class Minisyncoccia; order Phycocordibacterales; family XYD1-FULL-46-19; genus XYD1-FULL-44-32. Next base: position 1,803 of record CAZIIR010000015.1, on the reverse strand, counting down.
CTTAAAAATAGCTACGCGGTGGTGTATGGCGCCGGCACTGCCAATCAGTTTTCGGCTGATCAGGGCTACTCCGAGCATCAGCTGGGGACCACGGTGGATTTTACAACCAGTGAGATTAGTGCCGTGTTCACTGGTTTTGAAACCACCAAGGCCTCAGCTTGGCTTCTGGCCAATGCTCATAAATATGGATTTATTTTGTCTTACCCTAAAGGTAATGCCTACTATCAGTATGAACCGTGGCACTGGCGGTTTGTGGGTACTGACCTGGCTCGAGATTTACGTAAATCGGGTAAAAATTTCTATGACCTAGACCAACGTGAGCTAGATAAATATTTAGTCGAGTTTTTCGATTAAGTGGCTGTAAGAATCTTTCGACCGCTAACGTCTGAGAGAGTAGCGGAATTACTACTAGTCGCATGTGCCCGCGTCGGCAGGTGCGACTAGTAGCGACTATTCTTAGCCGCTAGAAAGCCCAGCCTCGTGCTGGGTTTTCTTATATTATAAAAAGTCTAGTTGCCGAAGTAATGTTTAAAATGATAAAGTAGTAACTTAATTAGTTAATTTTTATAGCAATGGCCACAATTAGTTCAATCAAAGCAAGAGAAATACTAGATTCACGGGGCAACCCAACAGTAGAGGTCGATGTTACTTTAAGCGATGGCTCGTTTGGGCGGGCGGCGGTACCTTCAGGGGCTTCCACTGGTAGCCACGAGGCAGTAGAGCTTCGTGATGCGGAAAAGCGCTATGGCGGTAAAGGGGTCGAACAGGCGGTCGCCAATGTAAACCATGAACTAGCCCAAACCTTGGTTGGCAATGAATATAATCAGGAATCTTTGGACCGAGCGATGATTGCGCTTGATGGCACCGAAAACAAGGGCCGACTGGGGGCTAATGCTATTCTTGGGGTGTCCTTGTCTTTTGCGCATGCGACCGCTAAATCTGAGAAGAAACTGTTGTACCAATACTTTGCCGATATTTCTGGTACGACCAATATGCGCCTGCCGGTGCCGATGATGAATATTTTAAACGGGGGCAAGCACGCTGAAAATTCGACCGACTTGCAAGAGTTTATGATTATGCCTTTGGGTGCCCCCAGCTTCCGTGAAGCTTTGCGTTATGGGGCGGAAGTTTTTCATGCCTTGAAGAAAATTTTGGCTAGTCGCAAATTAAATACTTCGGTGGGGGACGAAGGTGGCTACGCGCCGTCATTACCAAGTAATGAGGCGGCGATTGAAATTATTATTGAGGCCATTGAAAAAGCGGGCTACACCGCCGGACAAGATATTTTTATCGCTATCGATGGCGCCGCTAGTGAGCTGTATGAAAATGGTAAATACGAACTAAAGACCGAAGGCAAAAGTTTGACCTCGGCCGAAATGGTGGACTTTTACGCTGCCTGGACCGCCAAGTTTCCGATTGTCTCGATTGAAGACGGTTTGGCCGAAGACGATTGGGAGGGTTATAAATTAATGACCGAGAAAATTGGTGACAAGGTGCAAATTGTCGGTGACGATTTGTTCGTGACCAATATTAAAAGACTCCAGATGGGTATCGACCAAAAAGCTGGTAATTCAATTTTGATTAAGCTTAACCAAATCGGGACCGTGACCGAAACTATCGAGGCTATCAAGATGGCACACGAGGCGGGGATGACCGCTGTCGTCTCGCACCGTTCGGGCGAAACCGAAGACACCACTATTTCGGACTTTGTGGTGGGGCTTGGTACGGGCCAGATCAAGACTGGTTCACTGTGTCGCAGTGAACGGACGGCTAAATACAATCAGCTTTTGCGCATTGAGGAGG
>CAZIIR010000014.1:0-16258 GCA_964539475.1 uncultured Candidatus Saccharibacteria bacterium | reverse complement strand
ATGCCGAAAAACCCGGTGACACAGGTGTTAAGTGTCCAATTTGTAACAAAGGTACAATGGTGGAAAAACGCGGCCGTTTTGGCCTATTTTACGGCTGTTCCAACTACCCTGACTGTAAACACATTATAAAATCCAAACCAACGGGCTCTATCTGTGGTTATGCCCGCGAGACCGGCTCTTGTCCCCACTTGATGATGGCCGGGACAAAAACGATACCAGAACGGTGTTCCGACAAAACCTGTCCGAACCACAACCCACATAAATTGGATAAATAAAAAGCCGGAGGTCGCCTGTGGCGACCTCCGGAGGACTAACTACTTCACGATGATTTTACCATTGCGGTACGAAATAGTAAGGGTTGGACCCTTTAATTTCGACTCATCCCGAACTGTGGCGCCAGAGGTCTGGGCTCTCAGCTTGATTTGAGCCAAAATCCTACGCACTGTCATCATGGATTCGACCCTCCCTGACAAACGGTTTAGGAGGCTCTTGATAACCGAGGGGGCCGTCTGAAACCGGGAATACGTTCTCCTGGCCAAAGAGGTCGACCAGGGTATCATCCCGGTGAATTTGTTCGATGAAAGATCCTGTGGTGTTGGGAACCTCACCCATGCTTTTTTCTCCTTCTGCGTCGACGATTCCTCCAATACGAGGCATCGTTCTCGTTGGCGGCGGTTACCTGGATATCACGAGGCATCAGTGGCGCGAGAACTGTCATATGTACCAAGAATTTCCAGCCCATCTTCCGCAGGGATATTTTCATAACCCCTCCTTTCTGAAAAAAGATTATCTTAAATAATTTTTCTTGGCAAATCTTGTTACCTTTTCATTTAATCTCCTTTTGTTAATATATGGAGAATGTTTGGCTTTTTTAATAAACAACTCGACCCGAAAGAAATTTTTTCCCTAATGGAAACAGCTACCGAGGTCGACAAAGAGCGGATTATTGACGCTCTCGCTTTTGCCCAAACTGCCCACGAAGGCCAAACCCGTTTTTCTGGTGAACCCTATGTTACCCACCCTTTTGAGGTAGCTAAAATCCTCGCCGAGATGCGCGCTAGTACCGACATGATAGTGGCAGCCCTGTTGCACGACACTATCGAAGACACCGCGGTAACCGCCGAACAAATCAAAGAAAAATTTGGTAACAATGTACTCTTTTTAGTCGAAGGCGTCACCAAGTTGGGAAAAATAAAATACCGTGGTCTCGAACGCCATGCCGAAAGCCTGCGCAAACTATTTGTCGCTGCCGCCGAAGACATACGGGTCATTATTATCAAGCTCGCCGACCGCCTGCATAATGTGCGCACCCTGCAACACGTGCGGTCCGACAAACGCGAGCGCATTGCCCGCGAAACTATCGATATTTATGCCCCCATCGCTAACCGGCTGGGTATTTGGCGTCTCAAAGGTATGCTCGAAGACGCCAGCTTTCCTTTTGTTCACCCTGTCGCTTATGAGCGAGTCTCGAAATTGCGTAAAACCAAAGGAAAGGAGTCTTTAAAACAAATTGAAAAGTTGTCGCGAAATATTCAAAAATCTTTAGCTGAACACAATATTAAAGATTTCCAAATTGACTACCGGATAAAATACCTCTACGGCTTATACAAAAAACTGCTAAAGAAAAATATGGATATCGACAAGGTCTACGATATTTTGGCCTTGCGAATAATTGTGGACAGTGTCCCCCAGTGTTACCAAGTTTTAGGTATTGTGCACGGCCTCTACCGGCCAGTGCCGGGGCGACTAAATGACTATATCGCCCACCAAAAACCAAACGGCTACCAATCTATCCATACTGACGTTTTTACTCCCGACGGACGGATTGTGGAAATTCAAATCCGCACTACCAAAATGCACGAAGAAGCCCAATATGGTATTGCTTCTCATATTGTGTACAGCGAAACTGGTAAACCAAAAGACGGCGGGCAAACCAATTCGAAAATTGACTGGATTAAAAATTTGATTGAGTGGCAAAAAAATACCCAAGGGTATGAGGAATATCTCACCACTCTAAAAACCGACTTCTTCCACGACCAGATTTTTACTTTCACCCCCAAGGGCGATGTTATTGAGTTGCCGGTAGATGCAACCGTTATCGACTTTGCTTACGCTATTCACTCTGATATTGGGCACCACGCCTCCGGCGCCCGGGTAAATGGCAAGTTTTGTAGTTTAGATACTGTGTTAAAAAATAAAGATGTCGTAGAAATTGAAGTGAAAAAAACCGCCAAACCCAATCTAAAATGGGTTGATTTTGCTAAAACCACAATGGCCAAAAGACATATCAAATCTTTTTTACAGAAATAATAAAAATAAAATACCCCGCAGGCAAAGCCTGCGGGGTATTTTATTTTACAAAGCTATAAAGAAAAATTGTGAATGGAATACAATTCGTCATCAGTAGTGGAGTCGTCCACTGGGGCTTTATTTTCTGGAACGACTATTTCCGGTAAACTTGCTTGAACCTCATCCGGCACCCCTTCAATTAGATTGAGGATTTTACTTAAATCTTCTGGCGAGAAGAAGGAAATGGTTAGCCGTCCCCCATCTTCTTTTTTTTCTACCCGCACCTTGGCCCCAAATTTATTTGAAAGGCGCTCTTCCATCTCTACCACTTGTGGGTCGGTCATAGTCTGTGGTCGACGAACTTTTTCGATAGCTACTCGGCGAGCCGCCTGCTCAGCTTCCCGCACCGTCAGCCGCCGCGCCATAATATCCCGAAAAAGGGTTTCTTGCTCCTCGGGTCGGTCAATAAGCATAAGTAGTGGCCTGGTGTGACCTTCGGTAATCTTTCTTTCCGTAAGGGCATCGAGCATTTCTTGGGGTAACCCTAAGATACGCACGGAGTTGGCGACGTATTCACGACTCTTACCAACCTTTTTACCAATCTCGGTATGTTTTAGGTTAAACTCTTTGGCCAGCTTCATAAAAGCCTCCGCCCTGTCCACTGGGTTTAAGTCTTCACGTTGCAGGTTTTCAATAATAGCCAGCTCCAGCTTCATTTTGTCGGTCTGGGTGCCGGTACGAATAATCGCTGGCACTTGAAATAGACCGGCAATTTTGGAGGCGCGCAAGCGACGCTCCCCGGCAATCAATTCATATTCCGTATACAAACCACCATCTTCCCGCTCGACCTCTTTTCTGGTTACAACTAGTGGTTGCAACACTCCATATTGGCGAATAGAATCGGCCAGGTTACGCAAATGGTCCTCGTCAAATTCACGGCGCGGTTGGTAGGGATTGGGTTTGATTTTATCTAACTCAATCCAAAAAATAGAGTGGTTGTAGAGCAGTTTGTCGTCATCTTTTTCTTCCATAGGTTAAATTGTAGCATATTTGATTTTAGTGAGAAAATTGTTAAACTACGCATATCACAAGCTGGAGTGGTGGAATTGGCAGGTGTAGTCTGCATAGACAAACCACGATCCAGGCAAATTAAGAATTCTTGATATAGTTAGATATAAATTAAGCCGGAGTGGCGGAATTGGTAGACGCGCACGACTCAAAATCGTGTACCGCAAGGTGTGAGAGTTCGATTCTCTCCTCCGGCACAGCATTTGGTCCTTAAACCGCAACCAGTGGAAAACAGGGGGGGGTTGGCGATGAGAAGAAATAATGGCACCAAAATGGTAGGACATGGTCTCTTGGTAGAATTCCGGAGAATAATCATCCGCCTCCGCCGAGACGAGAACGTCCTTTGGATCAAAGTGATGAAAAAACACCAGGACGGAAAGAAAACAAATAGGCGACCGGATCAGGATTTACGCCGAGTAGAGTTTCTAAATATTGTCGGCTTAAACCAGGAACAACCAGTCCTTGATATCTTACTCAAATCACCAGGAGCCTACCAACGGATCTCGATAAGGTTCAAGGAGAACGGACTGGCTATGAGTAATAGTTTACAGGAACTCAATAAATGGGTTTATTAAAACAAACAGGCCCGGCGCGCTCGCTTTGCGACGCGCCGGTTTTTCGTATATCTTAATGGTGATGCCTCCTGAAAAATTACTCGTCATTCTCGGACCAACCTCTTCTGGTAAATCGGCTCTAGCAGTCGATTTGGCAGTGGAATTTGATGGTGAGGTAGTCTCCGCCGACTCACGCCAAGTGTACCAAGGTCTAGATATCGGAGCGGGCAAAATTACTGAAGATGAAATGCGTGGAGTGATGCATCGCCTTTTAGATGTGGCTAATTTGGGCGAAACCTTCACTGTCAGCGATTTCAAAACTTTAGCCACCGAGGCAATTAGTGATATTTATCAGCGCGGAAAACTACCAATACTGGCCGGTGGGACTGGCTTTTATATCCAATCAGTAGTCGATGATTTAAAACTGCCCGAAGTGCCCCCCGACGAATCTTTACGCCTTGAACTAGAAACTTACCCTACTATCGACCTAGTCGAACTTTTACGCACTATTGACCCCGACCGGGCCAGCAGTATTGACGAACACAATCGACCGCGACTTATTCGAGCTATTGAAGTAGGCAAAGCCTTGGGTAAAGTACCACCACTTTCCACCTCTTCTCCTTATGATTTATTACAAATCGGCTTGTATATTTCCCCACCTGATTTGTTTAAAAAAATTCACACTCGACTTTTAACTCGAGTAAAAGAAGGTTTAATTGAGGAAATTAAAAATCTAAAAGCTGGCGGCATTGAAAGCGAAAGATTAGAGGCGCTTGGCTTGGAGTATCGCTATGTTAGTCAATATTTAGATGGCAAGTTTTCTAAAGACACTATGCTCGCAGAACTGGAACAAGCGATTCGCCGGTATGCCAAGCGTCAAATGACCTGGTTCAAGCGGGATAACCGGATTAAGTGGATAACCGAACCAGAACAAGCCTACCCCTTAGTGCGAAAGTTTTTAAGTAGCTAAAAAACTAGATAGTTTTTTCCATTGAATATTCATCGTGATATTTACCGTCGGCCATTTTTTGATTCCTTATGAGTTCTAAAATTTTAAATCCAGATTTTAAATAAACATGAATAGCGTCTTCTTGGTCGGCATTGACCCAAAGCTTCAGTTTAAAAGCGCCTCGGTTTTTAGCTTCCGTTATAATACTTTTGATTAACTGTTGAGCTAAACCCTGCCCACGGGCCACAGAAAGGGTGTGGACCGCCATAACCACCCAACTACCATCTTTTTCTTTTTTTGCCCCGGCTATAGCCAACAACCTATCTTCCCTCTCCACCCCAAAGAAAAAACGATCTTCACCTCCCAAGCGACGACGCCAACCACTTTCGTCTCTAGTCAATTCTTCAGTAAAATCCCCCGCAAAAGCTTGGGGGTCAGTCCGAAGACCCGACAACCTAATGGTTTTAAATTTTTCCCAATCGGGAGGGGTAAGGAGACGAGGGGTCATAAAAAACAAGGACTCTTTTATTACATAAACAGTATACCTTTGCGATTTTCTCCCGGCCAATCTGGTCTAAAATATTCAAACACTACAACAAATGCTTTTTCAAAAAAGCACGACCAGATCCCGACTTTAAGTATTTTTCAAAGTTATACGCTAAATATTTATCTTTGAAAGCTGTATAGCTTACCAATCTTACTGGTTGCCTTTCCTTAGTGGCTAGAACCTGACCTTTTTTATGTCTATTAAGTCTTTCTTTAATACTAGAAGTACAACCAGTGTATAATCCACTATCTCTACATTTTAATATATAAACATAAATTACTCTCTCCTCTCCTACGCAAACTATATGCGGGTTTTACCCGCCATAGCTCGCTTCGGCGAGCGAAGGCGGGCCCACGAGGACTCGAACCTCGAACTACGGTTTTGGAGACCGGCGTTTTACCATTGAAACTATAGGCCCCTATATCCGCCTTTGGCGGATCGGGCGAGCATTTTACAAAATGCTTTAGCCTTCACACCAAAAATGCTAGACCTTAAAAGTCTAGCATTTTTGTAGAAAAAATGAAGCTGGAGACTACTTTTTGGATTCAGTGAACTTAACATGCTTTTTGAGCTTTTTACTGTATTTTTTAAGCTCAATCTTGCGTTCTACCTTTTTCTTGTTCTTTCTGGTCCAGTAGGTTTCGCCAGTTTCTTTATTGGTTATTTTTATGAGTTTATCTTGAGGCATAATATCTGATTTATGTTACCGGAATACTGTAACATATAGGGCTAAAAAAGGGAAGAGATTAGCCATACTACAAAACTTGCTTTATATGTTTAATATTTTGTAATAATAAAATATGTTGCAATATAATATATAAAAATTAGACTAAAAATAGAAAGCCCTTGGCACTAAAAACCAACAGGAGTAAAAACCATGCTCAGTCCTCCCTATTTTGGCGATTCACATCGCGAAGAAATGACCCTCAGGTGTTTTGAAAATACCTTAGGAGTTAAGGACCAAGAGGTTCAAGAGGTATATTTTAAAATGCGTGAGCTGATCATACGCCTGGCAGAATTGAGGAGAAAATGTCCCCACGTTAACAGAAGAGACGATACCAGAGATGAGGCGGTTTTTGCTGACATGGAGGCCAACAAGGAAAGCTGGCCCAACAAAACCATAGAAGGAGTGGAGGAAGAATTTATAAGAACCAAACCTCATCTTTTTTCCTGTCCTGATTGTGGAAGAATATGGAGAGAACGGCCAGCGATACTGGTGGCCGAACTGAATCATCCAGCACCACGAATGTTATTTCGCAGTGAAATCGAGGATGGTACCTGAAATCAACCAGCTGACCAAGACCCCAAGCTAACACCAACGGCACATTGGACATTAACAATGTGCCGTTTTTTGTGCGCCGGGCAGAACCCCCCCTACGGGGGCGGGTGATTTTCAGGTTTGCTTGCCTTCGGCTCGCAAACATTGAAAGTCCTTTCGAATCCTGACGCAAAGCACGCAGGTGCCGGGCAGGATTCTTTCATTACATGAACGGTACAGGTTTCGCGTCTCGTTTCGCTACGCTCACTGCGACAAGCTCAACCTTTTCGAATCCTGCACGCGAGACAAGTAGTTGTCTCGCTCCAGCGCACAAAATAAAAACCCCTTGCGGGGATTTTATTTGTGCGCCGGGCAGGATTCGAACCTGCGTAGCCGTAAGGCGCCTGATTTACAGTCAGGTACGATTGACCACTCCGTCACCGACGCATTTAAACAAAGCTATTATTACACGGTTAGACCCCAAGGTCAAAACCCCCGCAAGCTTTGCTTGCGGGGGTTTTAGTAAATCTATAATGCTCAATTTTAACTAAACCGTGGATGTATATTCATTGGTCTTCTTTCCTCCCCTCACACTATAACTTTTCTTTAGTTCAATGACTGGCTCATTCTCGCGGATAGAAACTTTCACGATCCCACCATTTTCCACGCGACGAGAGATAATAAATTCTGCCACTTTGTTTAAGATCCGATTTTGGATGAGGCGTTTCAGTGGTCGAGCCCCGTACTCAGGATTGAAACCTTCTTTAGCTAAATACGATAGCACTTCATCTGAAATCTCTAATTTAATCCCCTTCAATAGTAATCGTTTGCGAACAATGTCCAACTGAAGCGAAACAATATCGCGAATAACCTCGGCCGACAAAGGATTGAAGATAATAACGTCATCCAGACGGTTTAGAAATTCTGGTTTAAAACTTTCTTTCAGGGTGTCCATAATTTTATCCTTAACTTCGTTATAGCGGGTCTCTTCGCCACCAGAACCAAAACCAATCTTTTGGAAACGATTCATATACTGGCTACCCAGGTTTGAAGTCAAAATAATGACCGTATTTTTAAAGTTTACCACCCGGCCTTTTGAGTCGGTCAGCCGGCCATTGTCGAGCACTTGCAACAAAATATTAAACACCTCGGGGTGAGCCTTTTCGATTTCATCAAAAAGGAGCACCGAGTATGGCCGATGTCGAACCAGCTCAGTGAGCGCCCCACCCTCATCGTAGCCGACATAACCAGGAGCAGCCCCGATCATTTTTGACACGGAATATTTTTCCATATATTCGGACATATCTACCCGAATCAATGATTTTTCGTCATTGAACATAAACTCCGCCAATTTACGAGCCAGCTCCGTTTTACCAACACCTGTTGGACCTAAAAAGATAAATGAACCGATTGGTCGGTCTGGGTCAGCAATACCCGCCCGACTCCGACGAACCGCTGCTGATATTTTTTCAATCGCTTCGTCCTGGCCCCGAACCTTGCCCTTTAGACCATCTTCCATCCGCGCTAGTTTTTCCGCCTCTTCTTCGAGCATGCGCACGACAGGGATACCTGTCCAGCGGGCCACCACGCGGGCCACTTCTTCTTCAGTGACCTCTTCTTTTAGAATCCGGCGTTGGCTTTGGAGGCGCTTTAATTTGGCGTCTTTGGCCTTAATATCCTTTTCTAGGGCCGGAATCTGGCCATACCGTATTTCGGCCGCTTTGGTTAATTCGGCGTGCATTTCGGCCTGCTGAGCCAAGAGGCGCAAACTCTCTAGTTTTTCTTTGTCCGCCCGCACCTCACCAATAATTTCTTTTTCATTTTTCCAGCGCAACTCTAGTTCCGAAGTTTTTTCCTTTAAATCGCCAATTTCTTTTTCAATATCTTTAATACGATTTTTGGCCACCAGATTATCATTTATTTCCACCTCTTTTTTCATCGCCTCTTTTTCTACTTCGAGGCGCATTATTTTCCGTTCCGAATCTTCTAGATCGGCCGGCTTATTTTCCAATTGTAGGCGCAAAGCTGAAGCGGCTTCATCGATCAGGTCGATAGCCTTGTCTGGCAAAAAACGATCAGTAATATAACGTGAGGAAAGGTTAACCGCCGACACAATTGCATCGTCGGTAATATGGACACCATGATGAATTTCGTAACGGTCCTTTAGTCCGCGCAAAATAGCCGTGGCATCTTCAATGCTTGGTTCCTCAACATGAATCGGCTGAAAACGCCGAGTCAGCGCCTGGTCTTTTTCAATATGTTTTTGATATTCCTTTATTGTAGTGGCTCCAATCACGCGCAACTCTCCTCGCGCCAAGGCTGGCTTTAGCATATTTGAAGCATCAATTGCTCCTTCGGCACTACCGGCGCCAACCAAGGTATGCATTTCATCAATAAACAAAATAATTTTTCCTTCCGCCCGTTCTATTTCTTTAACCAGGTTTTTTAACCGCTCTTCAAATTCACCGCGGTATTTCGTACCAGCAATCAAAAGTCCTAGGTCAAGCGACACTATTTCTTTATCTTTTAGTGACTCCGGAATATCACCTTTAGCAATCCGTACGGCCAAACCTTCAGCAATCGCTGTTTTACCAGTGCCGGCTTCACCAATCAAAATTGGGTTATTTTTAGTTCGACGAGACAAAATTTCCATTATGCGACGAATCTCGGTGTCGCGACCAATCACTGGGTCGAGTTTGTCGGCCCGCGCTAGGTCGGTAAGATTACGAGTAAATTTCTCGATTGCTTTGTTTTTCTTGGGCTGATCGGCGTCTTTAATATTACCGGCTCGTAGTTCCTCCACCACTTTCAATACTGCTTCTTTAGTTACTCGAAACCGATTTAATATATCGCGAGCATCACTCGATATATCCAAAAGAGACAAAAGTAAATGCTCGGTCGAAACAAACTCATCACTCAAAGTGTCTGCCACCTTTGAAGCTGAATCAAATATTCTAACCAATTCGGGAGTAAGATAGATTTGGTAAGAAGGCGAAGACACACTGGTCCCCTCTGGTGTTTCCATTAGGTCTAAAATATAGTCGGTCAGCATCAGACTATCAACCTCGAGCTTTTCAATAATAGAAACAGTAGTACTGTCTTCCTGCAACAATAAAGCCGCCAACAAATGAGTCGGACTAACATGGTTTTGCCCGCGTTCAATAGCTAGTTCGTGCGCTTTGCGAATAACTTCCCGCGCCTTGGATGTAAATTTTTGAAATGGAGGCATGGTTGGAATTTAAGGCTTAATATTAAAGGTCAAACCTTTTTAACTAGGTCACCCAAAGTATCACCGATAGTCAAATGATACAACTACTTGCTTAATTCGTCAATTAGCGCGATTAGTGCTTTTTTAGCCAAAGCTTCGCCGGCCGAGAGATTGAGACCGACAATTTGACCCCGGACATCGATAAGAGGTCCACCAATATTAGAAGTCGCCGCCGCACTAGTACTAATAAGAGAAGCGGTGGTCGAGCTGGTAGCAACCAGGTTAGAGACTATACCCACCGCCACACTATGATTACCTTTAGGACTAGAGCCGACCCCTACCACCGACTGTCCCACCGAAACTTCATTATTAGAAAAACTTAGAGGTTTTAAATCTTTTGTACCTAAGGTAAAACCAGAAATGTCTTCGGGAATCACCGTCAAAACCGCCACCTGGCCATCGGTACTTTTTTTAGACAGCTTTACTCGTGCCGTCGTACCATTTTCTAATTTAATACTATAAGTTGGCCGGGCCTCAACCAAATTGCCACTAGTAATAAACCGTCCAGTCGAACTAACAAGAAAAGCTGTGCCGATTTGAGCCAAGTCTTCTTTTTTGGTCGTCGAGTAAGCCGAGAGAGCGACTACTGAGGGCGAAGCAATATTAATAGCCTTCACCACCAACTCTTCTTCAGTAACCACAACCGGTACTTCGCGCACCACGGTCGCAACCTGAGTTGTGCCAGGCTTTACTGTATCGACTGTTCTTTCTACGACGTGAGTAATAGTGCGAGTGACCCCTTCTGGCGCTTGGTCCATAAGAGTAACAGTAACAATACCGGTGGCAATAGAGGTCACAAAGCTAACCAAAAGAGCAAGCAAGATTATTTGACTTTTATTTAGCTGTTCGATATCCATTTTTTTATCTATTCTTTAAATAATATATTTTTATTTTCGTCCCGGCAAACAAAATTTATTTTTTAGCTTGGCTAAAATTTTCATTGGCTTTGGTCCAATTTATAACCGCAAACCAATTCTCTAAATATTCCGGTCGGCGGTTTTGATATTTTAAATAATAAGCATGTTCCCACACATCAACCCCGATGATTGGTTTCGCCCCAAGCGAAAGGGGAGAATTTTGATTAGTGGTGGTTATAATTTCCAACTCGCTACTACTATTTAATACTAACCAAGCCCAACCCGAACCAAATTGACCCAGAGCCGAAGCAGTAAATTTTTCCTTAAAAGCATCTAGCCCACCAAAAACCTCATTTAATTTAAATAGTAAATCCCCTTCTGGGACATTGTCGGTGCGCCCTGGTCTCATTATTTGCCAAAAAAACGAATGGTTAGCATGGCCACCACCATGGTTTTGCACCGCAGTCCTAATCTCGGCCGGCACCGCTTCTAAATCGAGCAACAATTCTTCAGCCGACTTTTCGGCCAAATCCGGATATTTTTCTAAAGCAATATTTAGCTTGTCGATATAGGTCTGGTGGTGCTTGTTGTGGTGCAAACGCATTGTCTCTTCGTCAATATAGGGCGAGAGGTCTGAATAATCGTAAGGAAGGGTGGGAAGTTTATGCATAAAAAAATTTACTTTAGGACTATTAATTTAGCCTATTGTATCATAGGCTGTTGGCTTACTTATATTACACGCTAGACCTGGGCATTTCTTTCAATGTTTGGATTATTTGTCGAACATCTTTCTCTTGCACCGCCCGCCCAAAAGACAAGCGAATCGAACCTTCTTTCGGCGCTTCTTTCCCATAAAGAGCCTCTAAAACATGATTATTGGTAGTAAAATTATTAGAACAAGCACTACCTGTTGAAGCTTCAATTCCTTGGCTATCCAACCACAGCACGGCCCATTCGGCGTCCACACCAGATAAAGTAAAATTAAGATTATTAGGCAAGCGCTCGGCTAAATCTCCATGAAAAACTACTCCGGGTAGCTCTTTCTTGGCCAAAACTACAAACAAATCCCGCAACCCCGCTAATTTTTCATTTTCCTTAATGGCCTTTTCCCCACAAATAGTTAAAGCTTCAGCTAAACCAACTGCCCCCAAAACATTGGGCGTACCAGACCGTAAACCTTGTTCCTGACCCCCGCCCCGCAAAATAGGTAAAATTTCTGTAGCGCGAGTTTTATATAAAATACCCGACCCTTTTGGTCCATAAATTTTTGAACTATTTAAAGTCAAAAGGTCGGCCCCTAATTTTCGAACATCTAGGTCAAAAAAACGAGGCGCCTGACAAGCGTCAACATGAAAAAGTGGGTACGCAGATTGCGTGGTCTTACGGGCCAAGCGTACCAGCTTGGCAATTTCACGAATCTGATGCAAAGTGCCAATCTCATTGTTAGCAAAAGAAACCGATATCAAAACAGTGTCGGCCAAAAGTTTAACGTCTATTTTTTTTACATCGACTCGACCATGAGTGTCCACTGGTAAAATATCGACCACCCAACCTTTTTCACCCAAGCTTTGAATAGGCGCCAAAACACTTTTATGTTCAGTGGCCACTGTTACCACTCGGCCTGGCTGTTGGTTTTTTTTAGCCCAAGCAGTACTCGCTCCCAAAATGGCCAAATTATTACTTTCCGTACCACCACTAGTGAAAATTATCTCATCCGGCTCGGCCTTCAAACTTTTAGCCACCAAGAGTCGTGCCTTTTCCAATTCTCGACTAGCTAGCACTCCTTGGCGGTGAATACTAGAGGGATTACCAACCGTTCGAGCCTCTGCTCTGGCCATAGCCAAAGCAACCCGGCGGTCAAGCGGAGTGGAAGCGGCACTGTCGGCAGAAATAAGCTTTTTATTTTTAATCCAAAATTTGAACATTTATTAGATTGTACCGCTTGATTCGTTTTTTGCAAAAATCGATTAAATATCGTATAATTGCGCCATTGTGAATTTAGCCGTCGACAATCTGATTATCTATCTTTTGTTAGGACTCATAGGGCTACTCGCTTTATGGATAGCGACTTTAGAATGGCGTTTGAAAAAAGTCTTCCGCGGACACCAGATTTCCAGCCTAGAAACTGTTATTACCGATTTAGGGCAAGCGGTGGACGAGATTATGGACAAAGGTAAAAACGACGACCGTCTCTTCGAAGATATTTACCGACGATTCAAAACCGTTCTCCAGCGCTGTCACACTGTTCGTTTTAACCCCTTTGCTGACCAGGGCGGAAATCAAAGCTTTGCCACCGCTATTATGGACGAAGACGGTGACGGGGTGGTTATCTCGAGCTTGTACTCTAGAGACAAAGTCAGTGTTTATGCCAAGCCCCTCCAAAAATTCTCTTCTGTTCATGAATTATCTAAAGAAGAAACCGAGGCGATTGCAACTGCTAAAAAATAGCACCTAAAATAAATCCTAAACCCATGCCCGCTGAACCAACTCCCCAATCTAATACTCTGACCCCCCGCCCGCCGGTTATTGCTGTCGTTGGCCATATTGACCATGGCAAATCCACTTTGCTTGACTATATTCGTAAATCAAACGTCGTCGCTGGCGAAAAAGGCGGTATTACCCAACATGTCTCAGCTTATGAAGTGGTTCACCCGACCGAAAAAGGTGAGTCCCGTACTATTACCTTTCTCGACACCCCGGGACACGAAGCTTTTCAAGCTATGCGCAGTCGCGGAGCCAGTATTTCCGATATCGCTATTTTAGTGGTCTCGGCTGAAGAAGGAGTAAAACCCCAAACTTTAGAAGCCATTAAATCAATTAAAGAAGCGGGTATCCCTTTTGTGGTCGCTATAAACAAAATCGACCGTCCTAATGCTAATCCCGACCGGGTCAAACAAGAGCTGGGGGAAAATGAAGTTTATTTAGAGTCATATGGTGGCACCGTACCAAGTGCTAATATTTCCGCTAAAACTGGCGAAGGGATTGATGACTTGCTTGACCTCTTACTTTTAGTCGCCGACTTAGGCGAACTAACTGGCAATAAAAATACCCCGGCTACCGGCTTTGTTTTGGAAGCCAAACTCGACCCCCAAGTCGGCCCGGTTCTAACTGCGATAGTAAAAGACGGTACAGTAAAAAAAGGTGACATAATGGTCGTTGGCAATATGCTGGCCAAAATAAAAAAAATGGAAAACTTTCTCGGCCAAGATTTGCCGGAGGCCAGCTTTTCTTCCCCGGTTCGTATTTTAGGTTTTAGTCAGGTCCCCCCAGCTGGCCAATCTTTTCAAATCTTTGCCGACAAAAAAAGTGCCGAAAAATATTTAGAAACCCAAATAGCCGCTCCGATGGAAAATGTGGTGGCAGACAAACCGGAAAACATTGCCGACAGTCTAGCTTTGCCTCTAGTTATAAAAAGTGACTCTCAGGGTACCCTCGAAGCTGTCTTGCACGAAATTGCTAAAATTAAAGACGACCGCGTCTGTTTCAAAATCGTCGCTACCGGAGTCGGTACTATTACCGATACTGATTTAAAAATCTTGATGGGTTCAACCCAAGCCCTAGTGGCTGGTTTCAATGTTAAAGTCGACCATAGTGCCCAAGACCTGGCCGAGCGACACGGAGTGACTATTCAAACCTTCGATATTATTTACAAATTAGCGGAATGGCTAACAGCTGAGGTGGCCGCTCGTCGACCAAAACTAACCGAAGAAGTAGTGGCAGCAAAAATCAAGATTATTAAAATATTTAGCCAAACTAAAGACAAACAAGTATTAGGTGGTAGTGTTCAGCAAGGGATACTAAAAAAAGGAGCCTTTGTAAAAATTTGGCGCCGAGAAGCGGAGATTGGCAAAGGTAAAGTGGTCGAACTACAAGCCCAAAAAGTAGCCTGTACTGAAGTAAGAGAAGGTGAGCAATTTGGCGCCATGATTGAGTCTAAAAATGCTATTGCTGAAGGTGATAAATTGGAGGCGATTGAATATATTACCGGGTAATGCAACCAGACGTTAATTATGTATAATTACAAACAGAGTGTATGAGAAGTGAAAAAATAAAAGACGCCCGCCTAGAAGAATTGATTCACCGGTTAGCGGCCGAACATATTAGCCGTGAAGCCACCAGCCAATCACTGATCACTGTTACCAAGGTGCTGGTGACCGACTTTGGTCGCTCGGCTACTATTTATATTTCGGTCCTACCAGACAAAGAATGTCGGCCAGCCCTGGCTTTTATTGAGCACCACTTAGGCGAGTTGCGCGAATATATTCGTGACCATACTGACTTGCGAGTTTTACCTCACTTGTCGGTAGGTTTGGACCCCGAGTTGATGCGACAATAGTCTTTTGAAAAATGGCCTGGTGGCGAAGTGGTAACGCTGGAGTCTGCAAAACTCCCATGCGGGGGTTCAATTCCCCCCCAGGCCTCAAAGCAAAAATAAAGTTTTTGCTGTGGCCTGGGAAAAAGCCAACTACTTGGCTTTTGTGGGGAATTGAAAGGCACAGCCATGTTTTTTCAGCAGAAAAAACCGGCGAGCCAGGGTCGTGAAAATTTTGAGCGACGGCAAAAAATTATTCCTGACCGATTCACCCCAGGCCTCCCACTCTGTAATTATTTTTTGTTTTGTGATATAAAATACAGGTTAAGGGCGAGTGGTGTAATTGGTAGCCACGCCAGTCTTAGGAACTGGTGCCGCAAGGCATGGGAGTTCGAGTCTCCCCTCGCCCACAAATTAAAGCTGCGTAAGCAGTTTTTTTGTGGGCGAGAGCAAGCCAACTACTTGGCTTGCGTGGGAGACTCGAAAGACGGAGCGTTATGAGGCAAGCTTGCCGAATCGCGAGCCGGGGTCGCGACTTTACCGAGTGGCGAGGAGGTAAAAGTTGTGACCGAGCGACAGAGTCAACATCTGATATAATAAAGTGATGATAATCTTTGGTATCCTCGGATTACTTCTCATCTCCTACGCACTGTGGGTTAAAAATGAGAAGGGGCAAGATGTTATTTATATAATTGGGGGAACAACCCTTCTTATCTATAGTTGGTATATTGATGATCCGATATTTATCATCCTACAGGTGATATTCATTATTTCGGCTACGTTTGAGTTTATTAAGATAAAAAAGAAAAAGTAGAAAATCTGTGGAGGATTCTCCCCCTACGGGGGCGGGTACTTTTCGACCGAGACACCAGACGAACTCACTGGTGTTCGGTAACGAAAAGTCTTTCGAATCCTCACACCAAGCGAACGGTCGCGCCGGATTCTCCCGCGACTCAAAACTTTTTCGTCAAAAAGTTTTGGTCTGGGCACCGCCTCACTTCGAAACTCTGCTGAGTTTCGCCTTCGGGCGTTCCGGCGTTCGAATCCTCCACAGGGCTACTAAATTATAGTCGCTCAATACTTAACATTGAGCTCGTTAATTTTGTGCCCCGTGGAGGATTCGAACCTCCGACCATCTCCTTAAGAGGGAGCTGCT
>CAZIIR010000013.1:2166-17264 GCA_964539475.1 uncultured Candidatus Saccharibacteria bacterium | reverse complement strand
CGCATCTATGAGACTTGGGAAAAGTCGGGCTTTTTTAATCCCGATAACCTACCAGAACGCCACAAAGACCCATTTACTATTGTTCTCCCTCCTCCAAACGTGACGGGCATTCTTCATATTGGGCATGCCTACGAAGATACTGTTCAAGATATAGCCACCCGCTACCACCGAATGCAAGGGAAAAAGGCCTTATGGATTCCCGGCACAGACTCGGCGGCTATTGCCACCCAAGCGCGCGTCGAAAAAAATATTCAAAAAGAAGAAAATAAAACTAGGCACGACCTGGGTCGTGAGGAGCTAGTCCGAAGAGTTAGTGAATACGCTAAAAATAGTGAAAGCACAATCTTAAGCCAGGTAAAAAGAGTAGGAGCGTCTCTAGATTGGTCCAGATATGCTTACACATTGGATGATAAAAGAAACAAGGCTGTTTTTACTGCTTTTAAAAGTATGTATGACGCTGGCCTTATTTACCAAGGAAATAGAATTGTAAATTGGGACCCAAAAGGTCAAACAACCATCTCGGACGACGAGATAGTTTACGAAGAAAGAAAAGCCATTTTGTACACTTTTAAATATTCTAAAGACTTTCCTATTTCAATATCAACCACGCGTCCTGAAACTAAAGTTGGTGATACGGCTTTAGCCGTCAACCCAGACGACGAACGTTATAAAAAATATATCGGCCAAGAATACGAAACTGTTTTTTGTGATGTTCCGATTAAAATAAAAATTGTCGCTGACAGATCTGTTGATCCCGAGTTTGGCACCGGGGCTCTTGGTGTCACCCCAGCACACAGTATGATTGACTGGGAAATTGCTGACAGACACAACTTAGAACGCCCGCAAGTTATAAACGAGTATGCCAAAATGATAGTGAATGGACGCTTAGACGGCTTAAAAACAACCGAGGCTAAAAGTGTAGTGGTAGAGTGGCTAAAAGAACAAAACTTGCTCGAGAAAGAAGAAGAGATTGACCAAAATGTTGCCACCGCTGAAAGAACAGGCGCTATCATAGAACCACTACCAAAACTGCAGTGGTGGATAGCCGTAGATAAAGAATTTGTCATTGAAAAATCTGCCATTCCAGGCATAACCGCCGGATCCAAAACCACTCTTAAAGAAATAATGAGACAAAGTGTTGAAAGTGGGGCGGTTGATATGTCACAAGAAAATTTCCGCAAGACATATTTTAACTGGATAGAAAACCTCCATGATTGGTGTATTTCTCGACAGATTTGGTTTGGTCATCGTATTCCTATTTGGTACAAAGATGACCAAATTATTTGCTCTAATGAAAAACCCGCTGAAACTGGTTGGGTCCAAGAAGAAGATGTTTTGGATACCTGGTTCTCATCGGCACTTTGGACTTTTTCCACTCTCGGCTGGCCAGAAGAAACAGCTGATTTAAAAACCTTTTATCCGACATCATTTATGTCCCCTGCTTATGAGATTATTAATCTCTGGGTTTCTCGAATGATACTGATGAGTGGGTTTCACCTAGGGCAAGTCCCCTTCAAGAAAGTGTTGATTCACGGCTTAGTGCGTGACAAAACTGGCCGTAAGTTTAGCAAATCCTTGGGTAATGGGGTTGACCCAATTGAAATGATAGACAAATATGGGGCCGACGCTCTTCGGATGGGTCTTCTCGTTGGCACATCTATTGGCAATGATATTAAATTTGATGAAAGCAAAGTTAAAGGCTACAAAAACTTTGCTAATAAGTTGTGGAATATTAGCCGGTTTATTTCGGAAAACACTGTGGGTATAAATTTTGACCCAAACTTTGCCGACTATACCGAAACCGACAACCAAAACCGCCAGGAATTAGCTGACCTAATTTCAGATATAACTGCTGATATGGAAAACTATCGCTTCCACCTTGCCTCCGAAAAGCTATACCACTATACTTGGCACCGCTTGGCCGACGAGATAATTGAGGAAAGTAAAAATATTCTAAAAAGCGAAGACATGTCAGCTAAAAATTCGCGCGCTCAATTTTTATTGCACACTTTACGCACTATTCTTATTGCCCTTCACCCCTTTATGCCTTTCGTCACCGAAGAGCTGTGGGGTATAATAAACCCAGGTCACTCGCTCCTTATGATTGAGCCGTGGCCGACCCTTGATGTCTCCACAACCCAGTCTTGATTTAAGTATTGCTATATTTTCTCTGGTTGGCGGTTTTGCACCCGCGCTAATTTGGCTTTGGTTTTGGCTGAAGGAAGACCGGGAAAAACCCGAACCAAAAGCCATGATTGCCGAAGCTTTTGTCGCCGGTGGCTTATCGGTGGTTTTTGCTTTTATAATCCAACGTTTTTTAGCCGAGTGGGCCACAAAAGCCCAGTGGCAAGGTTTTGATTATAGTAACCCTAGTTTCTCGCTAGCTTTTCTTATTTCCTCGGCAGGATTTATTTTTATCTGGGCGGCTGTGGAGGAAATAGTAAAATTAGCGGCCGCCTACTTTACCGGTTTGCGAAGTCGCAACTTCGATGAACCAATCGACGCCATGATTTACATTGTGACCGCCGCTATTGGCTTTGCCGCTGTAGAAAATACACTCTTTTTACTTAGCACTATGCTCTCGGGCGAGACTAGTATCTTTTTTATTCTTACCGGTAACTTGCGTTTCCTCGGCGCGACCGTGGTCCACATTGTCTGCTCGGCTATTGTCGGCGGTATGGTTGGCCTGTCTTTCTGTTCGGCCCGCTTAACCAAAACTACCGCCATTGCTATCGGCTTATGCACCGCCACTTTCTTGCACGGCGCCTTTAATTTTCTTATAATTACCTCTAGCGGAACCGGCATGCTGAAAATTTTTGTCGGCCTGTGGCTACTAGCCATCTTCGTCATTTACTTTTTCGAAAAAGTAAAAACGGTTATCTGTAAACCTCAGATTTCTACCGAAAAAATTTAAAAAATAATTAAACACACTTCAATCATATGCCTAAAGACCGACGCTCGTTTTTTGAAAGAATAACTGGCACTATTTCAGTCGCCGACGACCGTGACGACTATGAAGAAATCATTCCTGAACCAGCCCGCGCTCAAGCCGAGTGGGCCGAAGAGGAAGAAGGTGAGCTTTCGGTAGATGTGTACCAAACCCCAAGTGAGATAATTATTCAAACTATGGTGGCTGGGGTGAAGCCGGAAGACCTAACTATTAATATTACACGCGAGATGGTCACTATAAAAGGTACTCGCGAAAGTGTGCGCACTATTGCCGATGAAGATTACTTTCAGCGTGAATTGTACTGGGGGTCGTTTGCCCGCACAATACTCTTGCCGGCCGAAATCGAAACCGAAGAAGCCGAAGCGACTGAAAGAAATGGTCTACTCACCATCCGCCTACCAAAAATAGATAAGGATAAATCGACGAAGTTGAAAGTGAAGACAGGGCAGTAAAAATTTAATCCCCCGAGCGCTTCGCGCTCGGGGGATTTCTCTTCAATTCCCCACCCGCCCCCAAGCACACACGAAAAAGACCCCTTGCGGGGCCTTCGTGTGTGCTTGGGGGCGGGTTCGAACCGCCGACCCTTCGCTCTTCCAGAGCGTTTGGACTATATCATCATCCTTTCTATAAATAGATTTTGGAGGTGGGCGCTTCCCTCTACAGTAGTAGAAGTACTCCCTTTCGGGATAGTCTCTACACCTTCCGAGTAAATTAGACTCGGCTTGGCTCGGGATTGTCGCTTACTATACAGCAAACGGTTTTCCCCGAATTCACCCACTTTTTCAATCCACTTTCCAGTGGAAGGGCCCGAAGTTTTTAGGGTCAGGCGAATGCTCTACCAACTGAGCTACCCAAGCAAATACAACTAACAAAAGAATAGTATCAAAAATACCTGCTTATTTCAAGGTTAATTTTTTCATACAGTAGAGCCATTTATGCTATACTAGACAAATGGAAGTATGCAAACTTTGTGGTAATCCCTTTAAAGATTATCAAGGACGAGGCAGGACTCGGTGTGGTTCCTGTAACACAAAAATCAGACGCTACAGGGCTAAAGCTGCTGCAATTAAATATTTAGGTGGAAAATGCAAGCACTGTGGTTGGCAAGGTAATCAGGCAGCATTACAATTTCATCACACAAACCCAAAAGAAAAGGAATTTATTATAGGAAATGTCGCAAATAAAAAATGGGAATTTATACTTAGTGAGATTAAAAAATGTATACTTCTCTGTTCAAACTGTCACGCAATAGTCCACAGCACAAAAAATGAAGAACGTTTTATGAAGGAAGCTTTAATCTATAAAGGTAAAAAACTTAAATTCTAATTCCTCCCCGGAATTGGTAAATTACCAAACACCCCGTTTAGCTGATTATAGGCGGCCAAAACTTGGTCTAAGTAAGGCTGAAGATAGTAATAGGTCCAGAGACCAATACCGAGCACCACCACCCACTTCAAAACCGAATAAATCGCCTCTAAACGGCGATAAGACAAGAGCTTCTTGAGCATTCGGCGATTATCTTTGCCTATAGCCAAATTCTCTTCTAATAGGCGTTTTACCTCATCATCCATGCGACCTAGTATAACCCACATTTTTTATAAAATCAAAAGGCCCCAGAGGGGCCTTTTGATCAATTCTTTATCCTAAATTACTGACATTTCAAAGCGGTCCGGCACTGCGCCTTTTGGGCACCGGCGAGCTGGTCACAAGCCGCACACTGCGGTGGATTGGCTGTAGCACCAACCGAGGTACTAGCCCCCATCATCGCTGACAAATCGCTAAATTTAATGTCAGACGGTTCGATAAACTTGGCCTCATCCACCCGCCAATCATCACAATCGTAAGACACATTTTTGTCATCAAAGTTTAGTGGCGTCTGATTATTTTCTGCCCCTGGTCCATTTTCTGGCACTGCCATAGTCATCCCCTGGGCTTGACCATCAAGCCAAACAAATATTTTTTTGTCTTTCATTACCATATGCCCAGTCTGTTCGGTATTGTTTATTTGGGTGGTAAAATCGGCTCGCACTTTTTCAGCCGAAGCCACAAAAACTTCTCCTGCAGACACTTGCCCTTCAGTCTGGGTACTAAAAGTACAGCGTACTGGCTCACCACTAACTAGTAAATCACGCAGACTGGTTGAAGCTGTATCACTAGTGTTAGGATTAGACCCGCGACCAGATATTCCCGCCCAAGCCAAAAGGGCCACCGCCAATACCGCCACCGCTCCAATAACATAACTTTTATTCATAGGTTTTAAATCAAGAACTGGTAATGGCCAAATTATAGACCCGATTAACAAAAAGACAATCTGGTGCCCCCGGCAAGAATTGAACTTACATCAGCTCGTTAGGAGTGAGCCGTTCTATCCGTTGAACTACAGGGGCATTAAAAATCTGTCTTAGTATTTCTACCACACTACTAAGTATTTTAAAATATTGTTCACCTTTAGATATTCTTATTCTACACATTCCATACTTTAATTTCCCTTTCTTTTTGCCTTTAATCACATTCACACTAAGGATTTTAGATTCTGGGATTTCAAGCAAATGAGCCCAATATTTTATACAAATAGATCGATCTAAATCTTCATAGGTGCGGATACTTACTTTTAGTCTATCACGACTAACTCCTATTTCTTCTAAACATAACAAGAAAACTTTTATTAGCCCTGGGTCGGTGTTTGAAAGATTAAATTCTGTTTTATTTCCTTCGCCCCAATACAAACATGAAGCAATAAGGACCTTCTCACGACTTGATAGATTCTCAGAAAATAACAACTTGGCGGAATCTAAACTTCTTTGCCACCCAAGTTGAGCACGCATCTTACTGCCACCTTGTTTTAATTTTAGAATTTTAAGTGAATTACCTGTAACCTTAACATTCTTTACAATTCTTTGAATTGTCGCTACCCCTCTACTAGTTTCCTCTTTTATCTCTAAAATACTCATCCCTTTATGTCTTAGAGATATAATTTTCTTAACTTCTTGATCAGACAATTTAGGCTTTCCCATATCTTAATTATAACAAATGGCACAATCGTCCTAGGACGATTGTGCCATTTCTGTGGAAAACTATATTTCTAAAAGGCTTTTGATTCTGTCCTCATCAAAACCGATAGTCATTTCGTCGTCAATAAATATTACCGGTACACCCATCTGCCCGCTTTTTTCAATCATTTCTTTGGCTTTAGCCCGATCGGCCACCACATCTATATCTTCAAACGCCACATTGTTAGCTGTGAAAAAATCTTTGGCAGCGTGGCAATAATGGCAGGTTGGGGTCGAATAAATAACAACTTTTTTGTCCATAATAAATAAATGACTTGTTAATTTATACGATTATATCATAGTCTCAAAGTAGCCTGAAATGTCGTCTATGGGGGATGTTTTATTGGGTTTTATGTACCCACAGTCCACACACTTGTGGGTAATTACAAAATTATCCGCTACTTTTTCAAGATTAATTGGCTCCATCAGCCCCCCACACTCGGCTGCCCTATCACCAGGTGACACATCCACATGTTTACTCCACAAACAGTGCGGACAATGATTGGTATAACCATCGCCTTTTACCGATTTACTACAATAACCACAAACAAAGTCCTCTTTTAAGCGTTTAAAATTTTCAGCCATTTTTAACTACATAAACTGGTACTCTATACCCTCCCAGAGCAAAATTCTTCTATCGTTATTGTACATTCCTTTATATGAATCCCTATTACTAGATCCTTCAACGACGTTATCCTTACAAGCAAAAGTACCCTCCTGATAAACATCGGAATGGGTCCACCCGAAATCAGTCTGACCAAATTTTATATAATAGTATCCCAATACTTCACCATTTGGTCCGAGGCCAACCTCATATTTATTGACAGATTTCATACTTTTATTTTTAATTTCAAAACAAAAATCCGTTTTCTTTTTTTCATCGACAGCAGAAACAATAATTTTTGGTTCCAAATCAATTATTTTATCATCCACAGAACCCTGCTCTTTAGTATCATCAACAAAATCAACTTTGTTGTTTTTACTAAAGTTTAAAAAATAAAAATATCCACCCAATAAAAAAATAATTAGGATGAGCAACATTAACACAATATACTTCTTGATAAACATGATGGATTTTTAAATTTATAATAATATTTCCCCTGTGCGGAATACGAGAATCGAACTCGTGTCTGTTGCTTGGGAAGCAACCATTTTACCACTAAACTAATTCCGCGGTTTATTTTTAAGAAAAAATATCAGCCAAGGCTTGCCAGCCGGCTTGCCACCAACCCCCGGTCTTTTTAGGCGTAGTGGTCGGACCTTTTTTTTCGTCCTCTACAATAATCGCCATCTTTTCGCCCGGCAAAGTAACCGAAAAGTTTTGCCGAATAGCTTCCTCTTGGCCACGTTCTTTACCAAGCCAAGCCACCTGTTGCGACAACTCACTCTTTTGCTGATCTAGTTCCGCCAATTCCGCCTCGGCCTGGACCCGGCCAGCTAGGGCCAGCCGATTTTTAGCATATACTCCCCACAAGGCTTTGGCCATAAACAACACCAGAAAAACCAAAACTAAAATAGAAATTTTAGAATAGATCATTTTGCGCCACCGCCTCTTGGCTTGAAAATCTTTCATAGTAGAATTATACTACACTGCATGTTATATGGCCGTAAACAACAGAAATATGTGCGAATTATCGCGATGATTATCGGTATTTTGACTATCATCAGCATGGTCGCCCTGTATTCTCTGCCTTTCCTATTCCGTTGATTTCATCATCTTCAAAAATACTTCCTGCGGGATATTAACCTTGCCTATTTTTTGCATCTTCTTTTTTCCCTTTTTTTGCTTTTCACGCAACTTCATTTTGCGCGTAATATCACCACCGTATAAATAATCGGTTACGTCTTTACGTAAAGCCGATATGGTCCGCGAAGCAATAATACGCCCCATTGCCTGTGTTTGGATTTTAATAACAATTAGTTGCCGAGGTAAGAGTTTTTTTAGTTTATCTGCCACCTCTTCGGCTTCTAGTTGGACCCGCCGGCGCGAAACTACTCGCGAAAAAGCTGGCATTATTTCTTCGTTAAGAAGCAAGTCCATTCGCACCACATCGGCCGGCTTTACCCCGGTCGTAATATAGGAAAAGCTAGCATAACCAGAGGTAACACTTTTTACTTCATCGAAAAAATTACGCATCAACTCACGCAGAGGCATATCAATAGTAAGGCTGGTGCGATTGTCACCAAAATTGTCCATATCAGCAACCTCCCCTTCGTGGTCATACAAAATAGACATTAGACTATTTAAATAATCTACCGGCAAAATAAGTTTAACCTTCACCCAAGTTTCAAGAACAGTTTTGTTTTTCAAGTCCTCCGGAAAAAGATGCGGGGAATAAATAGCTTCTATTTCGCCAGTCCGCAAGTCTTTTACTTCATAACTAATAGTCGGAGTGGCAATAATTAAAGTCAGGTCAAACTCGCGTTTCAAACGTTCGGTAATAATTTCCATATGAAGCATTCCCAAAAAACCTGAACGAAAACCCCGACCCAGTGCCCCCGATGACTCCTCCTCAAAAGACAAGGAGGCATCTTCTAGTCTTAGGCGCTCCAAGGCTTGGCGCAATTGAGTAAAGTCGTCTTGGCTTTCCGGATAAATACTAGCCCACACCACAGGTGGAGCGGTTTTATAGCCAGGGACCGGGGGTAAACTATGGTAGGGAGAAACTAGTGTGTCGCCCACCTTGGCCCCGCCAGCTTCTTTAATCCCGGTTACTATATAGCCAATCTCCCCTGCTTTTATTTCTGTGGCCGGTATTTTTACGGGCATAAAAACCCCCGTTTCCAAAACAGTAAATTTCTCACCAGAACCGGCAAAGGTTAAAATGTCGCCCTTTTTTAGACTGCCGTCTAAAACACGCACATACACCACCACCCCACGATGAGCCGAATATTCAAAATCAAAAACCAGGGCACGAGGGTTACTGTCTAGACCATACTCAGCCACTGGTGGTGGTACCCGCCGAACGATAGCCTCCAATAAGTCGTGCACCCCTTCCCCTGTCTTACCAGAAACGGCTAAAATTGAATCTTTGTCCACCCCAAGCAACTTTTCTACTTCCAGTTTAGTTTCTTCAAGCCGAGCACTAGGTAAGTCGATTTTGTTTATAACGGGAATAATAACTAGATTTTCCGCTCGGGCCATATCGAGTACCGACAAGGTCTGGGCCTGTACCCCTTGGGTAGCATCGACCAAAAGCAACACTCCCTCAACCGCCTTTAAAGCTCGTGACACTTCATAAGAAAAATCGATATGTCCCGGTGTATCGATTAGATTTAGAACATAAGGGTTTCCTTCGTGTAAATAATCCATCCGCACTGGTTGCATTTTTATCGTAATCCCCCGCTCGCGCTCCAGCTCCATCGAGTCGAGGACCTGCTCTTTCATTTTGCGTTTTTCAATAGTGCCCGTCATTTCTAACATCCGGTCCGCCAAAGTCGACTTGCCGTGGTCAATATGGGCGATAATAGAGAAATTGCGGATAAACTTTTCGGTCATAGTAGCCTAATACTAGCGGAAAAAAGCCAGAGGGCAAGTTAAATCTCCTCAGAACCAGCACTAATCGGATTACGCCACACCTTGGCTGACAAAGCGGTATAAAACTCTTTTAGTTCGACACTACCTAGTATCCAAAGAGTACCAATAGCAAAAACCAGACCAGAAAGGCCAGCCGCTATGCCTTGGAACATAATCCCCACATAAGTGGTCTGGTCGACCAAGGGGCCAAATAGACCCAAGGTATGATAAGCCGCAAACCCACCCACAATAGCTCCGGCAAAAGACCGAAAAATACTATCGGTAACTTCGCGCGAAAACGCACCAAAGTGGCGACGGAAAAATATCCAATATAGTAGAGCATTAAGTAAAATACCGCCCGAATAAGCCAGAGGTAGCATAAGAATTGAAACTCCCGCCAAATCTTCTACTCGCAACAAATTCTCTATAAAAAATTGAAAAACCGGATAATGCCCAAAAGAATAAGTTAGGACAAAGGCTAGACCAATAACCACCAAGGAAGAGGAGAGATTTATTAAAAGCGGTATCTTGGTGTTGTTACTAGCATAATAAGCGCGCACAAAAAGCTGGACCAAAGCTTGGCCGGCAACCGACACAATAAACAAAGCCAACGCCGCAGCCACCAAGCGAGTATCTGACCAACTAAAATTACCCGTCCCAAATACCGCTCGTACCAAATGCGCTCGCAAAACAATAAACAAAGTCATGGCCGGCAATGACCAAAACATAATATGACGAATAGCCAACTCGATCTTAGTAACAAATTGTCGACCCTCCCCATTGGAAAACAAGGCCGCCAGAGTTGGAAAGGCGGCGACTGAATAGCTAACCCCGACCACAATCAAAGGGACGGACTGCAAATTAAAAGCCAGATTGAAAATAGCAATCGAACCGGTCGCCATAAGAGAACCTAGGGCCACCAATACCGCTAAAGCCAGCTGGTTACCCGACAAAGCAAGAGTGCGCGGTAAAGATACTTTTATTACCTCCCAAGTTTCCGCCCAATCGACTCGAGCCAGAAATCGAGGCCGGATACCAATTTGAAGTACACTAGGAACCTGAACCAAGAGATGTAAACAAGCGCCGACAATAACCCCTCCTGCAAGACCCGGTAAACCAAAAATAGGAAATAAAAACAAAATACCAACAATAATCCCAGCATTATAAACCACCGGGCTCAACGTGTAGGCAAAGAACTTGCGATAACTTTGAGTAACACTTCCTAGTAGATTAGATATGCCCAGCAACAGGGGCGAAACTAGTAGCAATCGCGATAGGAAGATGAGCTTGGTTAGTGCTTCCGCTTCAAAACCTGGTGCAAACAGTGGCGCAAGATAAGGCATAAGAACAAAAGCTACCGCTCC
The DNA here is from genome assembly GCA_964539475.1 of uncultured Candidatus Saccharibacteria bacterium. Classification (GTDB taxonomy): domain Bacteria; phylum Patescibacteriota; class Minisyncoccia; order Phycocordibacterales; family XYD1-FULL-46-19; genus XYD1-FULL-44-32. The sequence continues at coordinate 6,383 of CAZIIR010000013.1, read as the reverse complement.
TACCACCACAGTCGCCCCAAAAAAAACAGTGAATAAACTACTAATAAATTTTTCTACCTGTTTTTCACCACCGTCTTTGCCGGCTCTAATAATAAAAGGTATTAACACTGTTACGGAAACAAAAGAAGCAAAGGATACAAAAATCAAATCAGGCAAGCGAAAAGCACTATAATAAATATCTAATTCAGTACTAGCACCAAACGTGGCCGCCAATAAACGGTCACGCAACAAAGCTAGTAGTTGGGCCGACAAAGAAGAAAGCGCCAGCAAAAAAGCTGCTTGGTGTAAACCATTCCACTCTCGATATAACAAAGACAAGAGGCGCGCAACCACTCTATTTTAAATTATGGTGTTTCTTGTTTACTTTCTTCATCGGCTGAAGTAGCTTCCTCATCTTCAATATCGGTTGAAACTTCAGTGGCCGTACCAAGACCAGCTAAAGCGGCCCGACCATTCTTTAGATTAGTAATGATTTGTTTTACTTCAGCATTGGCTGGGTTGTAACGTGAGATAAGCTCAAATTGCTCCAGCGCCTTAGCTGTCTGACCGAGACTACTATAGGAAAGACCAAGGAAATAAGAAGCATTGGCATTTAATGCTCCTGGGCTAAGCGCGACCACGGCCTGCATCGCACTAACGGCTCCCGTATAATCCCCTACTCGGTAGCGCAAGAAACCAAGTTGGAAAAGGAGGCTTGGGTCATTAGGAACCTTAACCACAGCCGCCTCCAGCCGCTTAATAGCAGCGGTAGTACCAACATCTTCCAAATCAAGTTGGGATAACAATAAGATAGAAGAACTATAATTAGACTTAATGGTTAGGGCTTTTTCTAAGTAGGTTCGAGCAGAGGTAAAATGATTTTGGGTAATCTCAAGGCGTGCCAGACTTAGCATTATCTCTGGGTTGTTAGGGTTCTTCTTAAAAGCAGCTTCATAAGAACTTTTAGCTTGGTCGTAAGCACCGGCTACACCTAAGCTCGCTAAGTATTCATAAACATTACCTAGGGCCATAATATTGACCGAACTTCCTGGGTCCAACTTAACTGCTTCTTGAGCCGAAGCAATAGCGGTACCAATCATATTTTCAATAATCGGCCTAGCGGCTTCGCCTTTACCTTCTTCAGTCGTCACCAACTTATTTATTTGTCCTAACCTAATACGGGATAACAAGCGATAGTAAAGAGGGTCCGTAGGGTTTAGTTTTAAAGCTGATAGGTTTAAATCGTCGGCCCGATCTAGATTGCCAGCCGCCAAAGCTTCACTCGCCTGCTGATAACGAACAACCGACCAAAAACGCTGAAGTAAAATATATCCTCCCGTAATAGTGGCGACCAAGAGTAAAACTAAAACTAGAAGTGACGCAAAGTAAGCGCGAGGATTAGAATTTAATTTGAAAACTTTGACCGGCAAAACTTTGGCCACCGTAAGAGACGCTAAAAACAGACCAGACATAAAAAAGAGCATTGGTAGTCCGACCGAATCTGGTGTGTACAAAAAATTCAAAACCCAAAAATAACCCATACCAACCGCCGACAAGACCACCAAAAACTGCGTCAACGGCTCAGCTGGCAACTTGCGAAAAGAGGTGGCCGCCGTATACGCTAAAGAAAAAAACAAAAGAACTAGGGCTAGTGCACCAATCAAACCGGTAGTTACGACAAAAGTAGGAATAATCCCTACTGAATCGGCAAAATCGAGATTCCAATATTGCAATTCATTTACTACCGCTGGGCGGTGAGTTGCCCAAGCTTTAGAAAAATTATTCGGCCCGACCCCTGTTAGGGCATCGTGTTTAAATATTTCCTTAGCTACCACGAAACTACTAGCCCAACCTGGCCTTACTTCGACAAAAGAAAAATTTGTCTTGCTGTAAATAGCATTTAAACCATCATTTAAAGGTCCTCCTGGTCGGCCTAAAATAATAAACAACAGCGCTAATAAAAGGAAAAAGAAAGACGGGCGAAAAACTTGGCGACCATCGAGAAACCCTTCGCTTGCGACACCTTCTTTTTTATTAGTCGCCAAAGCATAGACAAAAATACCCAAAGCCACTAGACCGGTAACAATCCACACCATCATAAAATTGGTCAGAACCAACATTAGAGACGAGGCCACGAAAGACGCCAGGGCTAATCTTTTTAAAATAAGACTAGTACCTAAGGCCGGCAGTTCCAATAAAAACAAAGTAACGAGTGAAGAAAACCCAAAGAAAACAGCCGTCTCGTACCACTTGCCAAGCACCACCTGCGGTAAAAAATTGAAAATACCTGGCCAAGCAAAAGCCCCAATCGGTATAACAATAATATGATATAAAGTAGCAACGAGAGCGGTAAGAGCGATGCCGAGATAAATATTAAAAATATTTTTTCGACTATCACTAAAAATGACAACCAGGAGCATTAGCGCCGAGAGCGCTAATACAGACAAAGCTGTACCCGATTGATACAAGGACCCCAATAATGAATACCTTATACCTTCTGAAAAAATACCCGCCACAATAAAAGACAAAGGTAAGAGTGGTAAAAACATAACCGGCAGAGACCAAGGTAGTTTTATTTCGCCATCTTGAAGACGGCCCACTATCCACAGCGCCAGGGCCACCATTAACACCCCAAGTAAAAAGAACTTTTTGGTTACATCGACACCTATCCCAAATTGAGACAAGGTGGCCAACGGCAACAGAGTTATGCCCACAAAAAGAGCAAAGAAACCGGCCGTTTGAGCCGAAATCATAGATCGTCTAACAGGTCCGGACACTTGTTCTTTATCAGTTTGAATTTTAGCGATGGGCATAGCTATTTGGTTAGTTGTATATCATCTAGTATTATACTAAATTATGAAACCAACTGCGAATACTGGTCGCCGGCCACGCTACCCCGACTACCTGTCAGTCAAGGAAGTGGCCCAACTCCTAAAAATTAGCCCCAGCACAGTCCGAGCGTGGGACAAAAAAGGACTACTAAAGGCATTGCGCCACCCGAGCACCAATTATCGCCTCTATAAAGCCGGTGTCGTGGCCCGCTTGGCCGAGAAATTAGGAAATAACAAAACCAGCCACAAACTCCTAGCCTAACTATAAACCAGTCTTAAATCTAATTATTAATTTTTCCCCGACCAACCAGAAAACAAACTAATAACAGAAGCCAACTGTTTATTAATCCTATGACTCCAAGCCAAGTGGGACTGATAGGTAAAAACGGTTGAATTTTTAAATATTCTAGCGTCCGCCGAATTGGTTAGCCGAATATAAACAGTGGTTGGTTTTGTGGTTTTAGGTAAAGTTACTTCTTCTATTTTGTCGTTAGGACTAAGACTTTTTAGAGGAGTACAAACCTTGGTTGTGTTATTGCAAACACTTATATTTACATTTTTTATATTTTTACCGGCTTTCCAGGTAACAATCCGCTTCTGTCCACTTGCACTCTGCGCCCCCGCTCCTCCGACATTTATATCCCCAATTTCATTGTCCCCGGGCTCATTACCGCCCACTTTTTTGAAAGTAGCTAGGGTAAAAATAATACCCATCCCCGCCGTATCAGCCGAAGTCCGTCCACACACTAAACCAGTTGTCGCTTCGCGTTTGCCCGAGGAATTAGGGACCGTAGTATAGGTTTTACTATTTGGGCTGTTAGGACTTAGGGCTTTAATCTTGGCTGTTTCAAATTTATCTATAACATACCCAGAGTTAGCTTTAGCGGTAACTTTAAGCTCTTCACCACCAACCAAGCGATAAGTCGGATCGAATTCTAAATTTGTATCTCTATCTAAAAAACTATCATTAAATTCTTCATCGGTTCGTTCAGAATAAATTTGCCCCCCTTCGGCAGCACCCAACATAACTAAGCAACCTTCTTTAAGTGCCAAAGCGAGAAGGGCAGTATGGCTTGGGGCATTACAAGTAAATATCTGGGTAGCAGTTTTTTTTCCTGCAATATCATAAACCTTTGGTTTACCAACAATATTATTGTTATCATCTAATTCTACAAAAGCAAAAAGCCAAAGCCGACTGCCTGGATCCGCAGTGGCCGTAAAAGAAATTTTTTCACCATCTCTTATTTCTCTTGGTTCATCTATAGGGATACTTGGTGTTACGGTAGGAAATAACCCTAAAATAGAAAATATCATATCGAGCATGCCATCAGCAGAATCAATCAAGCTCTCTGCACCCGCCTTATCCATAAAGGTTGAAACTCGACACGTGGCATTAACCGGAGCTTT
>CAZIIR010000013.1:0-2066 GCA_964539475.1 uncultured Candidatus Saccharibacteria bacterium | reverse complement strand
GTTTCGTCGAAGTTAGTTCCAGTCCAAGTAACAGTTCTGTTTTGAGAATACGGCCATAGCGGAAGCCCAGGTGCTGTTGAAATACCATCTTCCTGAATAGTTAATTTGGGCTGTATAACACTTTTTTGAGCAAAAACTGGAGTAGAAAAAACGCCACCCAAAACCAATAACAGTAAAGTAATAAAACTGAGTGAACGAGACATTTTATGAAAAAATATATTTTATAATATTTTGATTATATCACAATCCATTATTTAGATAGTAATCTATAGTTTAAAGAAAAACCCCGCCGAGAAGGCGGGGTTTTTCATGTATTTTGGCTTGCTGGCTATAAGCCGAATTCTGTATCAAGTATTATTAGTACTCGACGATAACCATTTATCTGGGATTGCCGTCACCGACAACCTCAAGCGACACAAATTAAAAGTTGAAACCAACCTCTAAAGTACGGTCTTGCACGTAGGTAAGGATTTAGCCGTTTCAATCTCTAGGTTTCCCTAAAGACTCACCCCGAAGGGTGCCTCTGCCTTTCGGCTCGGGCGTCTCTGCTCGCACCTCGGCGCTTGCGCGCGACAGGCATTACCTGCTACCATCCTGCCAAATTTGTAAACTTGGCACGTGTTCGGACTTTCCTCTGTCTTTCGTTAGAAAAACAGCGATTATCCACCAGCAAACCTACTTTTATTGTAACATATTTTAGCTAAAAAACAACCCCCGGTCGCGTAGCGACCGGGGGTTGTTTTAGTTTATTTCTAAGAAGTACCCTGACTACTAGCCGCCAAATCAACTGGTATATCTATCTCGCAAGTACCGCCGGCACAAGCCAATTCTTTTTTGACTTCCGTCTCATCTTTTTTCTCGTAGCTCATAATCTTAGAGAAATCCATATCGCTAAAGCCCTTAAGTAATTCATTGTAGCGAGCTTCGTTTATCTCTTCGTAAGGGGCGAGCTGGTAAACATGTTCACTGCGAGGCAAGAAAGAAAGACCTCCGACCATGTCCCAATTTTCATAAAGCCAGTTAGCCACAATAATCCACTCTGTTTCGCCGACCGAAATAGTGACCGACGGGTTGTGGTCGGTAAAATTTTGTTTAACCAACTTCCAATACTCTAGTTGTTCAATCGCCGACAAATCGTCTTTAAAGGTGCTATTGTCTGGCGCTTTAACTGGGAATTCTAAAACATAAGTAGTGGCGGTTTCCATCGCCTGGCCCACCTCTGGGTTATAAGGTACACCTTGGTCTCGTAGCATTTTAAACAGTGAATCGGTCGCCGAAATACGAATCCGACGAATATAATAAGCCGAATGGCGAGCGTGCATACCCGAAGACGAGTCCACAGTCTGAGAAGTGGTGCCCGAGGGCTTAACACAAGTAATGGAAGTCGACTCATTGACCCCAAAACGCTTCGCATACTCGCGATTCACTTCTAGGGCATAATCCCGCATTTTAGCCAAAGTCTCCGCCTTCCGTACTACTGGACAGTCCCACATTCCCGTAATCGATACTCCGAGCAGACGCTCCTCCTCGCAGTTTTTGCGCCAATCGTCAGACAAGTAGCGGAACTTGGTCAAAGTCGACTGATAAGTACCTAAAATAGTAGCAACTCGAATTTTCTTCAACAAAGTTTCTTCAGTATCTTCGGCGCGAGCTACCACTTCGGACAAATTACAAAATTGTTTTGAGCGCAAAATAATCTCGCCACAAGGGTTGGTGCCAAACTTGTCGAAATGTTCAGCCGAAATTTTGCGCCGGCGCTCGGGCATAGTAGTTTTCAACCCACCCCGGTTAAAAATACCTCGCTCGCCCGTACCGGACTTTACTAGGGCGGTCCACTCTTCTAGAAAATCAGACGCGGTTGGCTTTTCATTGTATACCGCCGAGTTGTTGGCCAGGCTCCGTTGTGGGTCGGTAATCCAAAACAGGCCTTTCTTAGCATCACGAATATCTTTGTCGTCGCGGTCAGACAAAGAAATAAGGGCACTGCGACGCACACCACCGGCGACCACAATTTCGCCAATTTTACAGATAATATCGTGAGCGTCGATATTGGAAAGTCTCTTTCC
>CAZIIR010000012.1:0-17279 GCA_964539475.1 uncultured Candidatus Saccharibacteria bacterium | reverse complement strand
AAGTACGAAACATCCCCCGCCAGCTTCGCTGGCGGGGGATTATATTTTTGTTTTTTTATTTTTAATCAACTCTAGATCTTTTTCACCAACCGCGCGAGCATAGTCTCGTGGCGGAGACTCCGCAGGCGGGTAGCCGAGGCTGAGGAAAAAGTCAGCAGACTTTTATCCGTACTCCGCCACGAGAGCTATGCGAGTGCCTACTTGGCCCACGTCGCTGCCGCCTCATCAAACTTGATGGAGAGCAACTTGGACACGCCGTCGGCCCCCATAGTGACCCCATACAAAACACCGGCGCGCGACATAGTCTCGCGGTTGTGAGTAATAAGAATAAGTTGCGACTCTTTAGCGAGGCGCTCGATCATATCGCCATATTTTTTGGAATTGGCTTCGTCTAGAGCGGCGTCGGTTTCGTCTAAGATAATAAACGGTGGTGGGTTCACTTGCGACATTGCAAACAAAAGAGCAATGGAGGTAAGGGCCCGCTCGCCACCAGACATCATCACCAGACCTTTGACCTTTTTACGGGGTAAAGACACGCCAATGTCAATACCCTCTTCAGCCGGTTCGTCTAATTCCGTATCCGCCGTCAAAGCCTCTAGGTCAGATATTTTTTTCCGTTTTAGTTGCGCCACCACCTTTAGCTCGGCGCTACCACCGCCAAACATGAGGGCAAAATAATTACCAAATTCTTTGTTTATTTTATCAATACCCTCTTTAAATTCGATGGTCAGTTTTTCTTTCAATTCGGCCATGATCTTTTGCAAAGATTCGGCACTCTGATGCAGATCCACCAGTTCGCTCTCCAAAAAGGCGTCGCGCTCGGTCACCTCTTTGTATTCTTCCAGTACATCGCCGGTTTCTACCCCCATATCTTCCAAACGGATTTTGATTTTCTCGATTTCGCGCAAGCGGTCGTACTGGGCGTCGCGAGCCTCGTTGATATCGGGCACTAGTTGCACCAGCCGACGAAAGTCGGCCACCTCACTGTCGACCAAAACCCGCGCTTCGTCTAATTCTTTATTAAAATTTTCTCGCTCGCGGACCAGGGTGTGTTCGCGCGCCGACAAGTCGTGCAACACGGCCTGCAACTCGCTTTTCTGAGCGCGCAACTCGTAGCGTTCGCGCTCGGCACCTTGGAGGCGCTCCCGGCCGGCCTCGAGACTCTCGGTTAGACTTTTTTTCTGCTCGCGCCACGACTGCTCCTCGGTTTCTAGATTTGCCAACTCTTTGTTGACGGCCTCTTTTTCTTGCAACAAGCTAGCAAGCGCCACTTGGTTGTCGCGCTCGGGTTTGGACCCACGAAAACGGTCGACAAAGTTTTTTAACTCGGTTTTTAGCTGGCTTAAAACATTTTTAAGTACCAAAAGGTCGCCGGTGTTTTCGGCCGAGGCAATAGTATGAGCAAGCTGGGCGGTAAAGTCTTTGATATCGGCAAACGGCACACTACTACCCTCTTCGCTGTCGGGTTTTTCTTCGGAACGAATTTCGATCATGCCCTCCAGCCGACCAAGCCGGCGGGCTAGCTCGTCTTTGCGGTTTTGAGTTTGACGTAAACTTTGGTCGGCGTTTTCGATAGCGACGATTTTTTCTTTTGTTGCTTCGTCGGGCGAAGCCAGTAAACTTTCGACTTGGCTTAGCTTGTTTATAACCCCAGCAAGGGTCGACTCGGGCTGAGCCCTAAGGCTAGAGATTGTTACTTGCTCGGTTTGTAAATAGGTATCTTCGCGAATAAAATAATCGAGATATTTTTTCTTGAGGTCACGGCGGAGCTCGTCGATTTTCTCGATTTTTTCAACTTGTTTTTTGAGAAATTTAATATGCGGAGCAATTTCCCGGCGGAGCGACTCGACTTGGCGAATATTTTCTTCGGTTTTTTCTAACTTGCGTTCACTATCTTCAATTTTCCACTGGTAGGCTTTTAGCCCGAGTGCCTCCTCGATCATCTCCCGCCGTTCCTTTAAACTGGCATTTAAAATGCGATCGGCCTCGCCTTGGCTAATAATGTGGTGACCCGAGGGGCCAAGCGACACGGCCGACAAAAGCTCGAGCACATCTTTGAGACGCACGACCGAATTGTTGATTTTATATTCATTTGTCCCGTCGCGGTACACGCTACGGGTAATAGCCACTTCGTCGAAGTCAAAAGGCAATCTCTTATCACTATTGTCAAAAACCACCGTGGCACTAGCCTTGCCTTGTTGGCTTTGCCCACCACCGCCATTGAAAATAAGGTCTTCACCGCGCTTGCCGCGCAAACTTTTGAGCGACTGCTCACCCAAGACCCAGCGAAAAGCTTCGGCGACATTGGACTTGCCACTACCATTGGGGCCCACAATGGAGGTAACCTGGGACTCGAAAAGCAAGCTGGTTTTTTTAGCAAAAGACTTAAAACCCGACAGTTCGAGGGAAAGAAGGCGCATAGAAATATAATTACCTACAATTATAGCCAAAAACAAAGCCCCCGGCCACTACGAAGAGTGACAAGGGGCTCGAAACACTAACGAAAGAACTATTTGACGGATATGTTTTTGGCAACCTCCGCCAGGTCAAAGACCTTCTGGGTGCTGACTCTCTCGAGGCGGGTAGGATCGGCAACCGCCGGCCGATAAACGGAAACCAGGAAGACGTTGAGGTCGGACCGCTTCCGCCAGACAATCATCCAGTCGTCTTCCTTGAGGCCGGACATACTGGCCAGACGTACCCACGTCTGGACATCTTGCCATCCTCCCCTTACTGGGCGGACCTCACCGTCTACGATGCACATGGTAAGCCAGTCATTAGCTCCGCCCCCGTCCTTTTTGAGGTCATCGAGGATCTGGCTCGTGCCAGTCCCGATACTGACTTTCTGGCTTGATGAACCACAACCAGCCAGCACCCCGATGACGACCAAAATAACTACAAGGTTCTTCATCTTTACCCTTCCTCCTCTGTGCTAACACAGCTTGTTTTACTATCTATAATTATAGCACCTTTTAAATTAAAGTCAATAGGGAATTGCCGTGCCCCAAAATTGAAAAATCCCCACGGGGCGCCGGAGGCGCCCCGTGGGGATACGAGGTCAAGTCTACTTGGGCGGATTGTTGTTGCCCCTTACAAGGTGGTCAACCACATCAGACCGAACATACCCGATTCCATTTGATGGATTGGTCGGTGGCACGACCAGATTGTCAGTTTCTGATAAGGTCGGTTTGGTCTTAAAACTACCGATTTGCAACCAGAAAACCGATACCCATAGACCCACAACACTGGTAGCCCAAACCACGAGCCCCCCAACAGCCAAGTGGAAGGTTTTCTCTTCTTCCATGAAGGGGTCCGAAAACAACGCCCACGCCATGAGAACACCTCCTACCAAGGTAGCCAGCCCAAAAATAAAAACCAGCCACTTTCTTATTGCCAACATTCAGGCCTCCCTTCTTTGTTTCCGACTAAATTTGCTTCTACCAAAATCATACTGATTAATTGACGCCAAGCAAGCCAAACCACCAACCCGTGAGCCTAGTTCCGTTTCCAAACCTTGAGGAGGTGCGGGCCGGCAGGGTTTTGGCCTTATGTTTTTGTGCCGAGAGGCACGAGGCCAAACGGCCCTTGCTTGTGCAGAAGAAAACCACTCGCTGGAGTGGTTTTCTGTGTTTGGAAAAGGAAGCTAGGCGAACATTATTCCCACCCCTTTTTCTCGAGCCCCGCCCGTGCCGCCTCCTGCTCGGCTTCCTGTTTCGAATGTCCCTCGCCCTCGGCCACCAAAACTTCTTTCAAATACACTCCCACGGTAAAACGTTTGTCATGATCAGGCCCCACTTCTTTTAGCACTTCGTAAGATGGAGTGACCCCGGCCACTTCTTGGGCTTTTTCTTGGAAAAAACTTTTAGCATCTTGCCACAAGTTTTTAGAAATAATTTCTTTCATTAAATACAAAAGATTGTCGGCTATAAACTTGGCGGCCACCTCATAACCCTGATCAAGATAAATGGCCCCGACCACGGCTTCGAAAGTGTTGGCTAAAATATATTGGCGGGCGCGCCCAGTGTCTTTGGCTTCACCTTTGGAAAGCAACAAGTAGTCGTTCATCCCTAGTTTCTGGGCCACGTCCGACAAAGTGGTAGTGTTGACCAAAGAGGCACGGTAAGCGGTCAGCTCGCCTTCAGGTTTAGCGGGAAAAGTCTTGTATAAAAAGTTGGTCACCACTAGCTCAAGCACGGCGTCACCCAAAAACTCGAGGCGCTCGTTGTGCTCGTTGGTTACCTCACGGTGTTCGTTTAAATATGAGCGATGGGTAAAAGCCGAGACCAAAAGGCCAATATCGGCAAACTGCACCCCCACGGCTTTAGCAAATTCCTGCGGTTCTGTTTTCATAGCTTTTATCTACCATCCATAACAAGTTTTATGCCTTTTGTCACGAACGGCAAAATATCGTCATACATTTTCAAATCGGCAATATCGGGAAGTTTAAACCAGCGAACATCGTCTAGACCACCTTTGTCTTCGGCTAATTTTAGTTTGGAAAAATCGGCAGCGGCACATTCGGCTAGAAAATAGTTGACCTGTTTCCTGATTTTGCCCCGCTCCGGATCGGACGCAATGTATTCGTTTTTACCTAGCACCTCTTTTATGGTTACCGGCACCGACAATTCCTCGACCACCTTTTTAGCGGTCCCGTCTTCCACCGACAAGGTGTCGTCGATATGACCCTTAGACAAAGTCCAGTAGCCAAAAATATCGTGGACCAAAGCTAAATATATTTCACCGGCCTGCTCGCAGAAAACGACTGCTCCACCAAGGTTTTCGATTTCCATTTCTTCATAAGGTACATCTTTCGGGCGCTTTTTCTTCATGGGTATATCATGCTTGCCCGGCTCACCCATTTCTTTGTACACCGCCCCCAGCACTCCGTTCACAAACCGGCCGCTGTTTTCACCACCAAAAGTTTTGGCTAGCTCGATGGCCTCATTGATAGCGACGCGAGCCGGCACTTCTTTTTTGTCACCAAACAACAACTCATACAAACCAAGACGCAACACATTGCGGTCGACAATAGCAATATGTTGGAGGGGCCACTCGGGGGCCGCCTTTTCAATAATCGCGTCGAGCTTGTCTTGCTTCTCGGCCACCCCCAAAACCAACTCGCGCGCGAAAACCGGGTTGTCTAAACCCGGGGCAAAATCGGCAATGACCCGACTAACCAAACTGTCCGCCTTGGCGGCGGAAATATCATTGAAATCCCACTCGAAAAGAGCCTGCATTGCTACACTTCTCGATAAATGACGATTGGCCATATGGGAAAGATCTGTTTTATAAAAAACTTAAGTAAAAACTCCTCACCACCCTCCCGTCGACCGAAAGCTACTTGGCCGCTGCTGCTTTTGCCTCGCGTTTCTTGTTTTTCTTCTCCGCCTTAGCAACAACATCGACAACTTCCTTACCGCGGTAAGAACCACAGTTTAGACAAGCCCGGTGACGCAAGTGGGGCTCGCCACACTTTACGCACTTTGAAAGACGCACGGTCGTAAGAGCGTGGTGTGACCGGCGGTTGCCGGTATGGGCCCGGGTATGGCGCATGCGAACTGACATATCGGGGATTATAGCCCAACCAGGGGCAGAATGCAATCTTTTAATACCTAAATCTCGACTTCTGCTTTTTGGAGGACTAGAGCCATCATCCCTATGCCTTCGTCTCGATCAGAAAGATTTAACAGATTAAATACCTCCCTTTTTAATCGATTCCTAATGCTATGGCTATCAATCTCACTAACACCATCTAGTTCGCACTCTATAAAAAATCTCTTTTCGTCACTAAATTCTAAACTATCGAGGGAAAATACACATAGAATATCCATTATTTTCCCCTCAAAATTTTTCCTTTTCTTATTACAAGATAAGTAAGGTTGGCTAGTTTTATAAGCTTCAAATTCTTCTTTACTAATGTTTTTTTCTTCTTCAATACGGTATGGCTCACCTTTTTCATTGGTTTTCCATAGTTTTTTTGTCATCTCATAAGTATGATCATCTATAACCCTTACACGGGTAAAATCATATTTATTACCTTGAAATCTTTTGATGTCAAAAAAATAATCAGAAAAATTAAAAGTTCCAAGTTCGTGGTAACCAAAGACAGGGAGTTTTTCTGCGCAAAATGCAAATTCATCTGCCGACAACTCAAACTTAATCTCAGTCTCAATTCTCTTTGTTTCAGACATATAAATTATTTTTAATATTGGAATTTATTATATAAAACGAGCGGCCATATCACAATGACCGCTCAATACCGTCAAAACAGATCCATTTCTGCCACAATCTCATCAAAAGTCAGGTCTGATCCGTCGATAACCTTGGCACCAAAGATATTGACACCATAATCAATGATCGCTGCCTCCATCTCCGAAAAAAACTGGGGGTCGGATACGATCTTGAGATCGTTGACGCTCAAAACCTGTTGACCGGTTCTTATCCGTTCATCAAGCCTTAAACGTTTAACTTCTGGCCTTGCAGTAAGTATATAAGACCGATCAAAAGTTGGGTGACTAGGAATAAAGCTCTCGAGTTTTTTGAGGACCCGGCTATACCCTGCCGCCTTATGATAGGCCAAACTGCGCAATAAAATCGTGGAGTCTTGAACCGTTGGTTGGGTTGGGTAGGAAAAGTTTCGGATATCGTACTCAAGAGCAGAGACGTACACCAAACCAATCCACAAGGATCCATCCTTTTCCAGAGATTTTGCCTCATGGAGGATTGGGTTGTGTTGACACAAAGAGCTATGCTGTCGTGTCCAATTCCTGTCTCGTTCCAATATCCGCTTTATCACAGACGATTTGCCCGAAAGGTCAATACCGTCTATAAGCACATAGGGAGCCAACACATTTCGAAAGCTCATTTTGTTACCTCCAGAGCCGTTGCATGCTTTTTTTATTATAACATACTTAAAAATTTACACAATACTGTCTTACAGTAACAAATTTTATTAATGACCAATTTCTACCAGCAATCATCTATCACTTATTCGATTTAAAAAGCTCTTTCTGTGAGCTAAACAAGGCCCATGCTCCTCTATTTTTTTAAAATGGTGTCTTGTACCATACCCCTTGTGGCGGTCTAGGCCATAATCGGGATATTTAACCGCCAATTTGGTCATTAGTTCATCGCGACTCACCTTTGCCACCACCGAGGCCAAAGCAATGACCACTTCGCGCTCGTCCCCTTTTATAATAGTAGTCTGATGGGCAAAAATCTCGGGCGCTTTTAGTAGACCATCGAGCCGGACCACACACTGATCCGGTAAAACCTCAAGCCCAACCAAAACCTTATCGATACCCGCGCGAACACAAGCATTGATACCTTTAGTATCAATCTGCTGAGCACTAACGTGGCAATATGTAAATTTAATTTTTTCTTCTTTTTGTAAAACAACCAACTCGGCCAAGATTTCTCGTCTTTTTTTGGCTGTTAGTTTTTTAGAATCTTTTATCCCCTCGGCAAAAAACTTTTTTTCAAACCAGCCAAGCTTTTGGTATGGGATAAGCACCGCGCCAACAGTGACCGGTCCCGCAATCGGTCCGCGACCAGCTTCGTCTATACCAATTAGCCATTGTATGTTCTCTTTTTTTGCCATCTTAAAATTCTAGCATGGCCTCTGCTATAATAGGCGGAATGTCTTTTGTCCCCATTAGATAGCTCACATGTTCGCATCTAACGGGGCAAGCCACCTACCTTATGTCTTTTGTCCACTTACACACACATAGTCACTATTCGCTTTTAGATGGGCTATCTAAAATCGACAACTTGGTCAAAAAGGCTAAAACTTTTGGTATGCCAGCTATCGGCCTGACCGACCACGGCACCATGTACGGCGTGATCGAGTTTTATGACAAATGTAAAAAAGAAGGTCTCAATCCGGTGATTGGAGTGGAAGTCTATGTGGCAGTGCGTGGACGAAAGGACAAAGAGCCCGGTATCGACTCTAAACGCTATCACCTCACCCTGCTTGCCAAAGACAATACCGGCTACCAAAATCTAATCCGCCTCACCACCCTCGCCCACACCGAAGGGTATTACTACAAACCCCGCGTCGACAAAGAATTACTCCGCGAATGTGCCGAAGGTCTTATTTGTCTCTCTGGTTGCCCTGGTGGCGAGCTGGCCGAGGCCCTGGCCGCCAACAACCTGGAGCGCGGGCGCAAAGTGGTGGACCAGTGGCTCGATATTTTTGGGCGAGACAATTTCTACTTGGAAGTAATGAACCACCGCGAAGTAGAAAATATCGACAATATTCACCAAGGACTAAAAACTTTGGCTAGTGAATATAAACTACCGTATGTGGCCACTTGGGACTCACATTACTTGGAAAAAGACGATGCCGAAGCGCACGACACCTTGGTCGCTATCAACACTGGGGCGGAAGTTGGCAAAAGTGGAATGTCGATGAAGGCTGGTGACTATTCATTTATTAGTACCGAAGAAGCGGAAAGAATTTATGCCGACTGGCCCGAAGCGGTCGCCAACACGGAAAAAATTGCCGCCCGTTGTAATGTAGAAATAACGCTGGGTAAATTTATTTTCCCCGAGTTTAAAATAAACCCGGGCGAAACCGCCGACTCGCAACTAAAAAAGCTAGCTTTGGCTGGTCTTAAAAAACGTGGCCTAGGCGAAGACCAGGCCGCCCTCGAACGCCTAGAATATGAGCTAGGGATTATTCAATTTAAAGGCTATGCCGGCTACTTTTTGGTCGTGGAAGACCTTATTCGCTACGCCCGCGAAAATGATATTTACTACAACATTCGCGGGTCGGTGGCCGGCTCTATGACCACCTACTCTTTAGATATCACCAAACTCGACCCGCTAAAGTACCAAATCCCTTTCGAACGTTTCCTCAACCCGGAGCGCCCCTCGGCCCCCGATATTGACATGGACTTTGCCGACAACCGCCGTGACGAGATTATTGAATATGCTAAAGAAAAATATGGTTCGGACAAAGTGGCCCAGATTGGAACCTTTGGTACCATGATGGCCCGCGGGTCAGTGCGCGATGTGGCCCGCGCTCTTGGCTACCCCTACGGTGTGGGTGACCGGATTTCTAAACTAATCCCGATGGGTTCGCAAGGTTTCCCCATGACTATCGACCGGGCCCTGGAAATGGTACCCGAGTTGCAAGAGTCGTATGACAATGAAAACGAAACTAAAACTATTCTCGATCTCGCCAAAAAAATTGAAGGTTCGGCCCGCCATATTTCGGTGCACGCGGCCGGGGTGGTCATTGCGCCCTCACCTCTTGCTCTTTATGTGCCAATTCAGTGGGACCCGAAAGGTGAATCGCTTATTACCCAATACGATATGTACTCGGTCGGTGAAGACGGGGTGGGCCTGACCAAGTTCGACTTCTTGGGTTTGCGCAACCTATCTATTCTTTCGGATGCGGTAAAACTGGTAGCTAAAATATACGGCCAAAAAGTCGACCTAAACCATATCCCCCTTGATGATAAAAAAACTTTTGAAATGCTCGCCCGCGGCGAAACCGAAGGTTTGTTTCAGCTAAACGGCGCCGGCATGACCCGCTGGCTCAAAGAACTAAAGCCCAGCACGATTCACGATATTAACGCGATGGTGGCCCTGTACCGCCCCGGCCCGATGCAGTTTATTCCAGACTATATTGCGCGTAAACATAACGCCAAACTAATCTCTTATCTCGACCCAGCCCTGGAACATATTTTGAAGCAAAGCTATGGCGTGTTGGTGTACCAAGACGACCTGCTGATTATGGCCCACGACTTAGCAGGCTATACTTGGGGTGAAGTGGATAAATTTCGTAAAGCGGTGGGTAAAAAAATTCCCGAGCTAATGGCCGAGCAACGGGAAAAATTTATTAAAGGTTGTATTGAACACACCGGTTGGACCAAAGAAAAAGCAACTGAAGTGTGGACTTGGCTTGAACCTTTTGCTGCCTACGGTTTCAACAAAGCCCACTCTGCTTCCTACGGCCTCGTCGCTTATCAAACTTCTTATATGAAGGCCAACTTCCCGGTGGCTTATATGTGTGCCTGTCTTACCGCTGAGTCGGGCGATATCGACCAGGTGGCGATTTATGTCGACGAGGGCAAGCGGATGGGTATTAAAATTTTACCTCCCGATGTCAACGAAAGTTTTGGCTACTTCACCGTGGTGGCCGAAGAAGGTAAAAGTATTGAAGACAGTCGTGCGATTCGCTTTGGTCTTTATACTATTAAAAACTTTGGAAAAGATATTGCCGACGCCGTGGTAGCCGAACGCAAAAACGGTGGCCCCTTTAAAAACTTTGCCGAGTTCCTCGACCGCATCAACCACAAAAACTTAAACCGCAAATCGCTCGAGGCCCTGATTAAAGCTGGCGCCCTCGACTCGCTCGGCGAAGAGCGCGGTACGATGCTTGGCAATATTGAAGTAGCTCTGGAGTATGCCAAGCAAACTATTCACTCGGGTGGGCAAGACTCGCTGTTTGGGGCCATGGCCGACCAATCCAGTGTCCCATCTTTCAAACTCAAGCCCTACCCGCCCATTGCCGACAAAGAACGTCTGTTGTGGGAGAAAGATTTGCTCGGGTTGTATATTTCCGGCCACCCACTAGATGTTTTTAGTGCTAAATTTGCCAAGGTGGAAAATACTATTAACCATAACAAACACTTACCCGAAGGGACTACCACCACTGTCGGCGGGATTATTGAAGAAGTAAAAACTGTCTACACAAAAAAGGGCGATATGATGGCTTTCGTCCGTATTGCCGACCTAAACGACAAACTGGAAACAGTTTTCTTTTCCGACCGCTACTTAAATTTTAAAAATATTTTGGTGCCCGACACTTGTATTGCTCTCAAGGGAAAAATAAATTATCGCAACGGCGAACCCAGCCTAGTGGTAGATGCAGCCAAGGTTTTAGAGTGACACTCACCCCACCTTTTTACGCTGGGTTGGGGAGGGAAGGTTCGCTAAAACAAGAAAATTGCGAGGATCCTTGATTTCTTAGGTTAGGTACGAGGACTCTAACTTGGGTCTGAAAAAATATGCCATACTGAGTTTTCAATATTTAGAGAAAAAAAATCGGCCGACTACACAGAGGAGGAGTGTAGTCGGCCTTTGGGCTAGGGGTGTCTGGACTGGGAAAAATATAACAAATCCCCCGGGAGGGCGCAAGCGCCCTCCCGGGGGATTTTAAAAACCGGTCTATTTCAAATAATTATCACGGTCCGTATAAAGCACCGTCTTTGTCATTTACAATTAGCACATAAGACCGCGCAGTATCTTCGTTTCCACCTGCAATACGCACCGTGAAAACATAGGCGCCAGTGCGACGAGTACGGCCACTGATCACAGCCTGACCATTGCCAATATTAGTTAGAGACAACCCGCTTGGTAAACCACCATCTTTTAGCACGATTGAGACATTGCCAGTTGCTCCATCGGTATACAAAGTGGTCGCATAATTTTGACCGACTATGGTACTAGGAATAAACAAAGGTTTAATGTCGGCCCGACGACCGTCACAGGAAATGTTTTCAATCCGATCACGAGTGGTCGCTTCTACTACTCCATAACCATCGGCCGGGAAAATGCCTACGCGCTTTTGAAAACGAGTCACGGCACGCATAGTCTCCTCACCGAAAAACCCGGTGGTACTAGGGTAAGTATAGTCACCATTGGCTTTCAAAAACTCTTGTAGTTTTTTAATCGGCTCATTGGTACTAGAGTCCACCATGGTGTAGCGCAAGTTAGTATCAAGCTTGGTGCAAGTTAGAGTAACATTGGGAACACCAGCAAAAGTAGTAGGGGCAGTGTAATTTTCTTCCCTACCCACCTTCAACAACATTTCTTCATACAAACCTTGTAACTGCAAAAGCTCCCGCTCGAGGTCTGACAAAGAAGCTTCGGCCGCCAAAACACTGCTCGGCAACATAATGCTCGCCAAAGCCAGCGTCGGGATGATTAGTTTTAGGATTTTAGTCATATTTGGAGTTTTCTGCTTAAACGGGTGGCAGTTCATCCTGCCCACCTTTATCTAAGAATCATACCATATTTATAATTTTTTTGCAAGAGGTGATGATTTTAAAAAATAAGCCTTTCTGCTATGATTAGACCTATGGAAAACAACGAACTTTTGGCCAACCAGCGCCACACTTTGGCCCACCTCCTAGCCGCCGCTGTCCTCGAGCTTTACCCAGACACTAAAAACACAATTGGGCCAGCTATCGACAATGGCTTTTATTATGATTTTGAATTTTCCTCCCCTCTTTCGGAAAATGATTTAGCTAAAATTGAGACTAAAATGCGCGAGCTCCTTCCAACCTGGGGCGCTTTTTCACACACCGAAGTTTCGGCCGCTGAAGCTAAGACTAAATACACCAACAATTCTTACAAACTAGAACTGATTGAAGAAATAGAACAAAAGGGCGAAACTATTACTTTATACACCGCTGGTGAGTTTACCGACCTCTGTCGCGGTGGCCACGTAGAACACCCAGCTACCGATATCGACCCAGCTAGCTTCAAACTCGACCGCCTTGCCGGCGCCTACTGGCGTGGCGACTCAGACAAAAAGATGCTCACCCGTATTTACGGCCTCGCTTTTGAGAATCAGGTAGAGCTCGATGATTACCTCGTCATGCGAGAAGAAGCCGAAAAACGGGATCACAAAAAGCTCGGCCCCCAGCTTAAACTTTTCACCACCTCGCCTCTGGTTGGGGCGGGGCTCCCACTCATCATGCCGCGCGGCATGATCATCCGGAAAGCGATCGAGGACTATTTATGGGAACTTCATCAAGGACTAGGCTATGACCGCGTCTGGACGCCACATATCGCCAAAGTCGCCCTTTACGAAACCTCCGGGCACGCCCAGAAATTCGGCGACGAGCTTTTTCGCGTCCAAGGCAAAGAAGAAGAATTCATTATGAAGCCGATGAATTGCCCGCATCACATGCAGATTTTTGCCGACAATCAATTTTCCTACCGCGATATGCCGGTCCGATATTTTGAGCCGGCCACGATCTACCGCGATGAAAAGTCCGGCCAGCTCGGCGGGCTCACCCGTGTCCGGGCCATTACCCAAGACGATGGCCACCTCTTCTGCCGAGAAAGCCAAATCGAGGAAGAAGTGAGCACTATCGTCGGCATAATCCGAAAATTTTATACGACCATCGGCCTAATGGATGCTTATTGGGTAAGCCTCTCAGTCCGAGGTGAAGATAAGTCCAAATATCTCGGCGAAGATTCAGTCTGGGAAACCGCCGAAAGTGCCTTGACTAAAGCCGCCGAAAAAAATGAATTGAATTATCGGCGAGTTGAAGGCGAAGCTGCTTTTTATGGACCCAAGCTCGACTTTATGTTTAAGGATGTTCTTGGCCGCGAGTGGCAACTCGCGACGATTCAGTGCGACTTCAACCTACCCGAACGTTTTGATTTATCCTTCATAAATGAACAAGGCGCAAAAGAGCGGCCTGTCGTCATCCACCGCGCCATCTCCGGTTCCCTTGAACGCTTTATGGGTATTTTGATCGAGCACTTTGCTGGTGCCTTTCCAACTTGGCTCTCACCTGTTCAAGTCGCCATTTTGCCAGTAGCAGAAGTGCATGAAAGCTTCGCCCGCGAGATTCAAGAAAAATTAAAGGTGGCTGGCCTGCGCGTTGAATTTCTCGAAAGTAGTGACTCCCTCGGCAAGCGTATTCGTACGGTAAAAACTTCTAAGGCCCCCTATTTCATCGTGATTGGTGACAAAGAAAAAGACTCCGGCAACCTAACTATTGAAAACCGCACCGGCGACAAAGAAGAACTTTCAACGGAAAAGTTTATTGAAAAGATACAGACGGAAATAAAAAATCGGGCTTAAATAAAATATGAGACTTTTTCTTGCCTCTTCTCTAGATAAAACTATTGATCTCCTTGTCCAAAAATCTCCCACACCTCTAGCAGGCCAGAAGGTACTTTTTATTGCCAACGCTGCAGACAATGCAGAAGGTGACAAATGGTGGATAAAAACTGACCGCGAGGCTTTTGATCGGGTCGGTTGCTCTGTCATTGATATTGATCTAAGAAAAATTTCCGTCGACGAATTTAATAAAGAAATTGAGGGGGCTAACATTATACATTTCTGTGGGGGCAGTGTTTTGTATTTAATTTCTTTAATCAAAAAACAAGGACTAGATAAAATTATTACCGACGCTGTTTCTACGGGCAAAATTATCTACTCCGGCACCAGTGCCGGCTCGATGATTGTTTCTAAAGAATTGTCACTGTGCAAATACGATGACGACGAACAAAAATACATGGAAGGGTTGATAGATTTTTCAGGCCTCGGTTTAGTCAACTTCCTAATCCTCCCTCATGCCAATAGTAAAGACTTTGTGGAAGCAAACCTTCACATGGTTGAGAAGTTGCCAGAATACAATCAACCCCTGATAATTTTATATGACAATCAAGCGGTGTGGGTAGATGAAGGCAAAATAGAAATCCTGACTATTTAAGTCGACTAAACTAAGCGAGCCTAGTTCTGTTTCAAAACCTTGCGGAGGTGTCGGCCGGCAGGGTTTTGGCCTTATGTTTTTTGTGCCAGCAGGCACGAGGCCAAACGGCCCCGCTGGAGCAGAAGAAAACCACTCGCTGGAGTGGTTTTCTGTGTTTGGAAACGGAAGCTAGGCGAGCGTCCTAGATGTCCAAATTCGCCATTTTGGCGTGAGTCTGGATGAAAAGTCGGCGAGGCTCCACCTCACTACCCATCAACACATCAAACACACCATCGGCCTCCTCGCCATCTTCTACGGTCACTTGCTTTAAAATACGCGTATCGGGGTCCATAGTGGTCTCCCACAGCTCTTCGGCGTTCATTTCACCCAAACCTTTGTAGCGCTGGATTTGAATCTTGCCAGAGCGTTTTTTGGTCTCGGCTTCTTCGGCTTGATCTTGGGTCACTTCGGCCACCTCATCTACCACTCCGTCCCCTTCCAGTTCGGCGGGCTCGGCCACCATACCACCCATCGCGGTTACTATTTCATCTTTTTGCTCATCATTGTAAGCATAAGCCACTTCTTTTCCTTTCTTTATTTTGTACAACGGTGGCAAAGCAATATAGAGGTGACCTGCATCGATCAAAGGTCGGTAGTAGCGATAGAAAAGGGTGAGCATGAGAGTGCGAATATGGGCGCCGTCCACGTCGGCATCAGAAGCTAAAATAATTTTGTGATAACGAAGTTTGGAAATATCAAAAGTGTCACCAATAGCGGCGCCGAGAGCAATAACAAGCGACTTCACTTCTTTCGAGGCGAGCATTTTGTCGAGACGCGCTTTTTCCACGTTTAAAATCTTGCCGCGCAACGGCAATATAGCCTGGGTCCGCCGATCGCGACCACCTTTGGCGGTACCACCCGCCGAGTCTCCCTCTACAATGAAGAGTTCCGACTCTTCGGCATTGCGAGTCTGACAGTCGGCCAGCTTGCCGGGAAGAGCCAAGCCATCGAGCGCACCTTTACGCAACACTGAATCTTTGGCGGCCTTTGCGGCTTTACGGGCCTTGAGAGCCAGCACTACTTTGGAAATAATAGACCGGGCATCTTCGGGGTTTTCCTCGAGAAACATTTGGAAAGACTCACCGAACACGGTTTCCACCGCACCGCGGGCCTCCACACTACCAAGCTTGGCTTTGGTCTGGCCTTCAAACTGTGGGTCTTGGAGCTTGACCGAAACCACTGCCACAATACCTTCGCGCACGTCGTCGCCGGTAAAGTTGTCTTCGTTTTCTTTGATCAGGTTGTTCTTGCGCCCGTAGTCGTTTAGGGTGCGAGTAAGCGCCGTGCGAAAGCCGGTCAGGTGGGTACCACCTTCGGGTGTCCGTGTGTTGTTGGTGTAGGTTATTTCCTTAGCGTCGATGTCGTCGACATATTGCAGGGCTGCTTCGACCATAATATCGCCCGCCTCTTTTTCAATATAAAAAATATTTTTGTGGACCGGCTTTTCTTTCTGGTTGTAAAAACGAATGAGCGACAACAGACCGCCTTCAAAATAGAAAGTTTGCGAAGGAACCGGCAGTTTTAGCTCTGATAAATAAAACACGTCGTCGGTGTCGATTTTGCCGGCATAGTCGCGGGCGTCGATAGCGCGAATGCGCACCCCCTTCACGAGGTAGGCTTGCCCCCGCAAGTGGTTTACAATCCGAGGCCAATCAAACTTAGTTTCAGAAAAAATAGTCGCATCGGGCTTGAAAGAAATAATGGTGCCGTGCTTGTCGGAGCTACCAACCTTCTTTACATCTTTATCTTTCTTGCCAATCTTAAAGCTCTGGACGAACTTACCGCCATCACGATGCACTTCCGCCACGAGCCACTCCGAGAGGGCGTTCACCACCGAAGCACCCACCCCGTGCAGACCGCCAGAAATTTTGTAGTTTTTACCTTCAAACTTACCGCCGGCATGGAGCACAGTGAGCACGGTTTCCAAGGTCGAGACACCGGTTTTTTTGTGCTTTTCTACCGGGATACCAGTACCGTTGTCCACCACGCGAATAACGTCGCCTGGCAGTATTGCCACCTCGATCTCGTCGGCATAGCCGTTCATCGCCTCGTCACGTGAGTTGTCGAAAATCTCCACCATGAGGTGCTGGAGACCTTCTTCACCAGTGGAACCAATATACATACCCGGTCGCTTACGCACCGGCTCTAAACCTTCGAGAACTACGATATCGTCAGCACCATACTGGCGGTCGGTGGGAGCGGCTTTTTTAGGCATAGAATATAAGGGTATTTTGACTGCTTATGTGAGCTAATTTTAGCATATTTGGAGGAGAAAATAAAGAAAAAAAGCGCCGTTCGGGTTGGGACCGAAACGACGCTAATTATTGGACCCGCACTCTGAGCCTGAGTCCCCTAGGCTTCGGGCACAGCCCTTATCTGGGACAGCCTAAAAGCTATCTTGTCCCGTATAATAATATTTATAACACCTATAAGCTCTAAACAAAACTTATCGCACCTCCCAGCCTTTTT
The DNA here is from genome assembly GCA_964539475.1 of uncultured Candidatus Saccharibacteria bacterium. Classification (GTDB taxonomy): domain Bacteria; phylum Patescibacteriota; class Minisyncoccia; order Phycocordibacterales; family XYD1-FULL-46-19; genus XYD1-FULL-44-32. The sequence goes on along the minus strand of CAZIIR010000012.1, from coordinate 303 downwards.
CCTTTACTACCACATAAACCTTTTCCATTAGAGTATTTATTTCCGTATCTTCTAGTGTCCGATCAGAAGCCTGAAAAGCCATCCGAAAGGCAAGCGAAGTGCGGTCTTCGCCTGGCTTGGTAAACTCATCGAAAAGAATTGGCCCTTCGGCAAGCAACTCACCGGCGTTTTGTTTTATCGTCTCCCCCACTTCGACACTTAGTGTTCCGGCTGGCACAAAAAGAGCGATGTCGCGGGCAATGCGCGGGTACACCGAGACTGGTTTGTATATAGCGTCAAGATGGATGAAAGGCGATAAATCAG
>CAZIIR010000011.1:0-17549 GCA_964539475.1 uncultured Candidatus Saccharibacteria bacterium | reverse complement strand
GGGTCGCGACCTTCGTTGCGTAGATTTATCGAAGCAGAAGAGTTGTGACCGATTCCCCTATCCCGCATAAATTTTGAGCGACGGTGAAAAATTATTCCTGACCGATCCCCCTATCCCGCACCTCCTTTTTTTGCCTCTCCAATAAACCCTGTTACAATAACCATATTATTTTTAAATTTTGTTACCAATGAGCCCCTACTGCTTCGCTAACAATAAGATTATTAAACTCGCTGACACCAAGGTTGTGGCCAATGACCTGTCTGTTTTACGGGGCTATGGAGTGTTTGATTTTGCCCGGATATATAACAAAACACCCTTTCATTTGGACGACCATTTTGCTCGTTTTTGTCAGTCGGCTAAAACGCTAGGGCTAAAAGTGCCGGTCGAGCTCAATACTGTTTTAAAAGCGACAGCTAATTTGTTGGTAAAAAATAAATTAAATGATGCTAGTGTCAGGTTGGTACTGACCGGCGGGGCAAGTGACGATGGTATAAGTTTGGGCAAGTCCCAGCTTTTTATTTTAATGGATAAATTGACCGACTATCCACCTGAGGTTTTCACAAAAGGGGCGAAGCTTATTACCGTACAACACACTCGGCCCCTAGCCGAGGCCAAGCACACCAACTATGCCGTGGCGGTAAAGTGGCAGGAAAAAAGACAAAAAGCGGGGGCGATAGAAATATTGTATGTCGATAATGGTAAAATTTTGGAATGTGCTATGAGCAATTTTGGTATCTTTAAAGGAAACACTATAGTTACTCCGAAAAATAGTGTTTTGGCCGGTGTGACACGCAAGTTGGTTTTAAAATTGGCCAAGAAAAAGTTTAAAGTTGAGGAGCGAGATATTTTAGTGGAGGAACTAAAGGAGGCAACCGAAGCTTTTCTGACGGCTACCAATAAGTATGTGGTACCAATTGTTAAAATAGATAATTTAAAAATTGGCAATGGTAAAGTGGGACCGAATACTAAGTGGCTATTAGAAGAATACAAAAAAGAGATTGAGCGAGCGTGCTATAACTAGAGGTACAAAAAAATCCGTTTCCTAACGGATTTTTTTGTGTAGCGAGAAACGTCTCTCGAGAGAAGTTTATCTATTTCACAAACGGGGCTTATTTAACTGCGTCTTTTAGGGCTTTGGCAGCGCGAAATTTGGGCACGCGCATAGCCTGGACCTTGACCGCTTCGCCAGTGCGAGGGTTTCTAGCGGTGCGGGCGGCGCGTTCCTTGGTCGAAAATATACCAAGACCAGCAATCGATACTTCGTCGCCCTTCTTGAGGGTCTTTACGATAGACTCGATTACAGTATCGACCGCTTTTTCAGCCGAAGCCTTAGTGCCGCCGAGAACGCTGTAAACTTCTTCGACAATTGCTTGTTTGTTCATACCAGGTGTGACTTATTTTGCTAATAGCACGACCTTTTAAGCTTGAATATAGTATATATTTTAGCCCTAGGGGGTGCAATAGCCACCAAAAAAGGAGCCTTCTGGCTCCTTTTTTGGTGGCTTACGTTAGTTAAAATCTACTACCGGGCATATTCGACTACTCTCGAGTCGCGGATAACAGTCACTTTTATTTCTCCTGGATATTTTAATTCTTTTTCAATCTTTACGACAATATCTCGCGCTAGTTTTTTGGCTTCCAGGTCGCCCATTTGGTCGGGGCGAACAAAGACGCGGATTTCGCGACCCGCTTGGATAGCATAAGTTTTTTCGATACCAGGAAAAGAGTTGGCAATATCCTCGAGGTCTTTTAGGCGTTTTAAGTAATTTTCTAAGCTGTCGCGACGAGCACCGGGGCGACCGCCAGAAATGGCGTCGGCAGTCTGCACAATAATCGATTCGACGGTTTCGTACGGGTATTCCTCGTGGTGAGCCTGCATCGCTTTGATGATCAGTTCCCCGGCACCAAACTTTTCCAAAATACGGCGACCGATTTCGACATGGGTACCGGATACTTCGTGGTCCACGGCTTTACCAATGTCGTGCAAAAGCGCCCCGGCTTTAGCGATTTGGACATCGGCGCCCAATTCCTCAGCCAGCATACCAGCGAGGTGGGCCATTTCGATCGAGTGTTGCAAAACATTTTGGCCGTAGCTGGTGCGGAAGTGAAGACGGCCCAAGATTAGCAAAATCCGTGGGTCGAGATTTAGTACCCCAACTTCGTAAGCGGCTTGCTCACCTTTTTCTTTGATAATTTTGGAAACATCTTCTTTGGCTTTGGCCACCAGTTCTTCAATTTTGGCTGGTTGAATACGCCCGTCGACAATAAGGTTTTCGAGAGCAACTTTGGCAATCTGGCGGCGGATAGGGTCGAAAGAAGAAAGCACGATTGACCCCGGGGTGTCGTCGATAATTACTTCCACCCCAGTCTCTTTTTCAAAAGTACGGATATTGCGCCCCTCTTTGCCAATAATTTTACCTTTGATGTCGTCCGACGGAATATCAACATTGGTCGACATAACATGGGGCACGGTCGAGTTGGCCAAGCGTTGAATAGTGGTGGACAGAATATCTTTAGCTCTTGCTTCTAGTTTGTCTTCGGCATTGTGCTCAAGTTTACGCAGACGAATAAGCAGGTCTTCCTCAGCCTCTTTTTCGGTACGGGCCATAATCTCACGCACTGCCTCTTCTTTGGTGAGACCAGAAACGCGGGTGAGCTCGGCCACCTCTTTGTCTTTCAGGGTTGTGACTTGTTCGCGGATTTGTTTTATTTCTTCAGCTTGTTTTTTGAGGTTTTCCGCTTCATTGTCGATATCGGTCTGGCGCTTGTCCAAAGTTTCATCTTTGGTTAAGAGGCGGTCTTCTAGTTTCTTGAGACTAGCTTCTTTTTCGGCTTCTTTCTTGCGAGCCTCGGTTAGAGTTTCGGTGGCTTCTTTTTCAGCATCGGCAATAATCTGCTGGGCTTTGTCTTTGGCCTCAAGCAAGGTTTGCTTGATGGTCAGCTCCATGGAGCCTTTTTGGCCCAAAGTGACAAGCCAACGCAGAAAATAACCAATGACTACACCCCCGATTCCGGCGGTGCCGGCGAGGATGATGACGGTTAGTAGATTCATAATACGGATAGGAGGCCTTCCCCCCGCCGCAGTTTTACCAAAGCAGACCTAAGTTAGGCTTTCACAGGATTTTTCGAGTAAAAATAAAAGTTTCATTTGGTCGTGTCGGGAAGTCTGCTTCTCTTTTAATAAACCGCAAACAGGGCGTCAGCATTTAACAATTAATAATTGGATATTTTTATAATATCAAAGATATCGGACTCTGTCGAGAGAAGAAACTTTGTAAGTAAATATCCAATGTTTGAGATTTATATTCAGGTATAGTAGTAATTATTATAGAAAAGGAGGAAAAAAGATGGAAGGAAATACAAAATCAGATACCCCGCATAGTGGTAAACCCCTGGCGGAATGTTCTGAAGAAGAGTTAGTTGAGATGCTTGCCAATAGCATCTTGAAACTGCTGTCAAAAGCCGATCAGGAGGTCCTTTGCGAGCTTAAGAAAAGAGGTAACCCCCTTTTGAAGTATTTTACAAGACTCAATTAGATGGGTTTGGTCTGCCTGTGGTGCGCTTTGCACCACGGGTTTTCTTTTACCAAAAAATCCAAAGTTGAACTTGAATTTTTTTCTCCCTCAGTGGAGTGAACTCTTTATTTTGTGATTATTGCGGGAAGAACAGTGAAAATTAATGAGACGAGTAGAAAAATTGAACTGTCTGAGCGAAGCGAGTTTTCGATTTTTCTCAGACGAGGTGAATATAATTTTCCTGGGCTGGAGCACACTAATCAAAAAAATAAAGAGTGAACAGTTTATTTTTTTGCCGCCTTCGGCTTTATCACCTCATCAATCAAGCCATACTTCTTGGCTTCGTCGGCCGACATATAGAAGTCGCGATCAGAATCTTTTTCAATTTGAGCTAGAGACTTGCCGGTAAAGCGAGCGAGCATTTTATTTAGATTGTCCTTTGTTTTGATGATGTTGCGGGCGGTAATCTCGATATCAGAAGCTTGGCCTTCAATACCGCCGAGGGGCTGGTGAATCATCATTTCGGAGTTGGGTAGAGCAAATCGTTTGCCTTTGGCACCAGCGCCTAAGATAAGAGCGCCACCAGAGGCGGCCATACCCACACAAATAGTGGAAACATCGGGGCCGATATGGTCCATGGTGTCGATCATAGCGAGGGTTGAAGTGACCGAGCCACCTGGGGAATTGATATAAAGTTTAATATCTTTCTTGGGGTCTTCGGATTCAAGAAAAAGAAGTTGGGCAATAATAATACTAGCGACATTGTTGTCGATTGGGCCACCCAAGAAAATAATGCGCTCGCGCAAAAGACGCGAGTAAATATCATAGGCGCGCTCACCAAACTGCGATTTTTCGATAACGGTAGGAATTAACATATTTTTTAGATTAATTAGTAATTGGAGTATAGAAGATTTTTATAACACAGGCAATTATTTTACCTCATCCAAAAACTTCATTACCAAATCGGAAGTCATCACATTTTCGACATAGGCGTGGATACGGTCTTCGGCCACCTCGCCTTTTAGCTCGGGATTGTGGGATAAAATATGATTAATCTCGGCGTGGACAGCTTCGTGTTCGGGCTTTAGTTTTTCCGCTTCAGCTATTTTTCTCACCACTAAACCAAAACGCACTCTTTTCACGGCATCTTCTTGCCAGCCATGCTTTAGCTCGTCGGCGGTTTTTTTGAGGTGAATTAGGTAGTCGTCAAACTTGAGACCCATTTTTTCAATTTGGTTTTTCATTTCGGCTAGCATTTTTTCCAACTCGTTGTCGATGAGGATTTTAGGAATCTCTAGCGAAGAGGCGAGGCCGACAGCTTCAATAATCGCTAGGTGACGCTTACCCTCACTGCGCACTTTTTTGTCGGCGATAATATTTTCTTCCAATTTCTTTTTAAAATCGGCCACGGAAGCAAAGCCACCAAGCTCTTTGACAAACTCTTCATTGACCTCTGGTAGTTCTTCACTTTTATTTTGATTGGCGCGGAGACGGCGGATTTCCTCAATTGCTTTGTCGACTTCGTCGGCTTCAATGGTGGTGTCGTCGGGGTGCTGGGCACCAACTTCTTTAATAATTTTTTTGTAGTCAGGTAAAGTAAATTCGGGCATGACGGCGGTTTTTATTTTAAAACCAAGAGGGTTGTCTTTGGCAATTTTGGTAATAGTAATAGCAGGCTCGCCAATAGCGGCGATTTTTTGCGCGACGATAATATCAAAATAAGTTTTTTGCAAAACATCCTCGGCCATCTCTAGTAGTAGGCGCTCGGTGCCGATACGCTCGAGTAGGACTTTGGTTGGGGCATGCCCCGGGCGAAAGCCGGGCACCTCGGCTTTGGCCCCGAGGCGTTTTAAGGTTTTGTCCCAACTAGCCATAAAAACATCGGTTGGCACTTCACCACTAATCTCAATTTCTGAACCCGGCAATTTTTCGATTTTAATATCTTCCATAGAATTAATAATCTACACTAAAACTTTTAAAAGGCAAAACAAAACCGCGCCGAGCTTGGCTGGTCGCGGTCTGGTTTTTATTCGACAGTAGTGGGCAGAGAGTCAATGTCTGCGTCGAGGGCCGATAAGTCGGTGGTCTGCAAGTCGGTCTCGAGGGTGTCCAAGCTGGTCGAGGCATTTGTCTGAGGCATGGTTTCGGTGACTGCTGGCGCGTTCTCGTTATAAGTCTTTTGCCACTCCTGGCTTTTTTTAAACTGACCGTAAAAAACGGTAGCCCCGCCAACCAAGAGGACAACAATGATAATGAGGGTGCCAAACATTGGGCCTTTGGTGCCGTCGACGTCTTGAAGTTTTTCAATAGGGGTTTTAGCCATAGGGGGTTTACTTGGCTTCAGTTTTTAAGGCGTTGATACCGGCCACAATAGCTTCGCGTGCTTGCTGTAAGAGTCCAGAAGTCAAAGCTAGACGCTCTTTCATAATAACTAATTCGGCGCTTGGGTCGGTGCTTAAAAATATTTCGGTTGAACTAGCTTTGGCCAGGGCAATAGTCGAACTAGCCGTTTCTAGACTGGTCCGGGCCGATTGGGCGTATGAGAGAGAAACACTAATGTCACTGCCGGCCGTCTGTTTCTCTTGTAGCTTTTCTTCTAGGCGTTCGTTGGCACCACTTAGGTAGCTAGTGTAAACGCTAAGTTTAGCAATTATACGTTGATAATTGACCAAAATCGCTTGTTCACGAATTTCCGCTACTTTGTCGTCTAGGGAACGCAAACGGGCATCGGTTGTAGTGGCGTTGTCTGTAGCTGGAGCGACTGGCTCGCGCTGAAGACGGAGAAAAGACTCCCGGCTACTACGGGCCTGGTCCTGCAGGGTGGCCAAGTGGCCAGAACCAGCATAAGCCGGGGCGGCTAGCAAAAATACGGCTAACAATATAGATATTTTGAATGTTTTTGATTTCATAGGGGCGTAGACTGGAACAACTAAAATGCTATACCAGTCACTTGACTAGTATAGCATTTTTAGGCCAACTCCGCCACACAATGGCAAAACTCGCTAGTTTTGAGGGTATTTCTCTTGGTATAGATCTATAGAGTGCTGAATATCTTTTTCCGCTTCATTTTTGTCGCGCCAATCGGCCACGAGCACTTCTTTTTTCTGTAAGTCTTTGTAAACCTTGAAAAAGTGTTTGATTTCTTCGAGAGTGTGGGGGTCGAGGTCGGTAATATTCTGAATAGTGTTGTACCGAGGGTCTTTCATTGGCACCGCCAAGACTTTGGCGTCGGAATCGCCGTCGTCGGTCATTTCCATTACTCCAATTGGGCGCGCTTTTACTAAACAGCCAGGTACAAATGGTTCGTGGCTCATAACTAGGACATCGAGCGGGTCGCCGTCGTCCCAGAGAGTTTTGGGTACAAAGCCATAGTTCGCCGGGTAGTGCATCGGCGAGTAAAGAACGCGGTCGACGTGAATAAGGCCAGTGTCTTTGTCTAGTTCATATTTAATACGCGAAAGCTTAGGGATTTCGATAATTACATTGAGGGCGGAAACGTCGCCAGCGGGGATATCGTGCCAAAGGTTCATATTTTTGTGGTTAAATTATTAATCTATATTTATTCAGTTTCAGCGACTGGAGTTTCGGTAGTTGGGACAGCGAGCTCTTCGGTTGGTGCTGGTGCCTCGGCCGGTTCTTCTTGAGGAGGTAGGTTTTCCGGGGCGGAAATGTCTATTTTCCAGCCGGTAAGCTTGGCGGCGAGACGGACATTTTGGCCACCTTTACCTACGGCTAGCGAAAATTGGTCGGCTGGGACATCGACGGTGGCCTGGCGAGACTCTTCATTTAGAGAAACATTCGTTACCTTGGCTGGAGATAGGGCGTTGGTGATAAAAGTGGCCGGGTTCTCGGACCATTCGATAATATCAATTTTTTCACCGCCAATTTCGGCAATAACAGTGTTTACCCGAGAGCCGCGCTGGCCGACCATTGAGCCGACTGGGTCAATAGAGTGGTCGTGCGAGGTGACGGCAATTTTAGTGCGCGAACCTCCTTCACGGGCGATAGATTTTATCTCCACTGCCCCGGAAGCTACTTCTGGCGCTTCTAAACTGAAGAGACCCTCGACAAATTTAGGGTGTGAGCGGGACAGTTTGAGGGCAATACCGCGTGGAGTGTCTTCTACAAGATAAAGATAGGCGCGAATTCTCTCGCCTTGGCGATAAAATTCACCAGGAATTTGCTCTTCGTAGGGCAAAATAGCGGTCGTGCGACCTAGGTCGACAAAAACATTGCCCCGTTCTATTTTTTGGACCTTACCATTTATAATTTCGCCTTCTTTGCCTTCATATTCATCGAGAATAGACACTTTTTCGGCTTCACGGATGCGCTGAATGATGACCTGTTTGGCAGTCTGGGCAGCAATTCGGCCGTAGTCATCTTTGGCTTCGAGAGGAAATACTAGTTCTTCGCCGAGGGCACTGTCACGTTTAATTTTTTTAGCGTCTTCGAGCCAGATGTGGTGCTCTTCGTTAAACCGAGGCAATTCTTCGGGGGTCACGTCGCCTTCTTTGGTTTCGACTGGGGTGGCAGTAAGAGGGGCTTCCTCTAGGGCCGACTCTTCCTCGTTGTTGCTTGGTGGCCGAACGGTCGTGTTGTCTACTACTATTTTAACCTGATAAAACTCCGCTTTACCGGTGTTTAGGTCAAAATCAGCCTTAATTATTTGGCCTTTTTTACCATAGTCTTTCTTGTAGGCAGCCACTAGAGCATCGGAAATAGCCTCCATAATTTTGGCCCGGGGGATATTGCGCTCTTCTTCTAGCTCGCCGAGGGCGGCATTGAGGGCTTTTAGATCAATCATATTTTATTTTTTATAATTTCTGGTAATTGTTTATTAAAAAACCCGCTCTCCCAAATCGGAATAGCGGTCAGTCAATCGTTTCTAAATTGTAGCAAATGTCAAAAACTAGTCAAGAGGTGACATTTTACTTAAATTTAAGTTATCAACATTAAAACTGGGTCTTGGCTACTCCTTGACCAGGGTCCTTGCTATAATTTTACGAAGGATTAAGGCCAAATGTTTTTCGGCCCTTTTCATTAATAAAAATGGCGATCGAACCCCCAGTTTCCACTTTACAATCTTCTCCTAAATCGCACACTATTGCCTTGGCGGTAGTTGTGGTCTTTTTGGTAGCAGTATTTGTTTTAGGTCTTAGCTTGTCTTCTCGGTCTAAAAGTGGTTCGACGGACGAAGTATATAAAAAGGACGTCATCAGTAAATTAGAAGCCGAGGCAAAATCTGCCCCGGCCCTGTCAGAGGGAGAGAAAGCTGAAATCATAGCCTCGCTTGAAAGTGAGGCTGGGCAAGTGGATCTGAGTGAGGCTGAAAAAACCGCCACCCTTCAGGAACTAAGTAAAAATTAATAATTTAATTATTGGTAATTTAAATAATATTTATGAAATACTCGTCACCACTCAAGCAGGCCTCATTAATTCTCGGTTCGGTCGCCATTCTCTTTTTGGCCTCAGGGGTGGCCTATGCTGCGTGGTTTGACCCAAAATGTACTCCGACTGATCTGGCTGGCCCAGGCCCTTGTAATACAGATACTCCGATAAATGTAAGTGCTACTGCTCAAACGAAGGCTGGTGGGTTTGGTTTGCGCCAATCTTCTATTTTAGAACTTGGTAAAGAGTTTCCGACTACTATAAAAGAAGAAAGAGCGGGTCGGATTTTCTATTTTAACAACGGTGTAGTATCGACCGATAGTAAGCCAGGTATCTCGTTGCGAATTTTCGGTGGTGGTACGGCGGTGGGGAACAGAATGGTTCACCTTTTTGACAACTTGTTTGTCGGGGGGACTATCAACGCTTTTAAATATAATATTTGTACCGCCGACGGTAGTTGTAGCCCAATAACTGGGGGTGCGGGTGATGGGCTGTGGACTAAAAACTATAACAGTACCTCTATTTTCCCTACCGTTTTAACTCAGATAGTAGGTATTGGAACCAATAACCCGCTTGCTGATTTGCATGTCAAAGATGCCAACAATAGCGGCCAGGCGACTTTTATTATCCAGTCGGAACTAGCAAAGCCTTCAAAAATATTATTTAGGGCCGATAATCGTGATACTTATTCTCTGGGCCGGCTTGCCAGCTCTAATGATCTAGTATTTACCGCTAATTCAGCAGGTGCGCCGGTGTTGTCCCTTAAAGAAAATGGTTTTGTGGGTATTGGTACAAATTCTGCAAATACCTTTAAATTGGAAATAGCTGGTAATACCGGCCCAAGCGAAGATAACAGGTTTGATCTCGGTAGTAGAACTAAACGCTGGGCTAATCTTTACGCCTCTAATATTTACAAATGTTCTGGACCTGGGTCTTGTGTAGAAATTTCGACTTTGGGCGGTGGTGACAAATGGGCTTCGTCGACAGTTAATACTAATAATATCTATAGTAAAAATTTGACTGGCAACGTGGGTGTTGGTCTTACCAACCCTCCGTCCAAGTTTAGTGTTAAAGGCACCACCTCGCTTGATGGCGCCCTGGCAGTTTTTGGACCAACTAGTATTAGTGGGGCAACAACAATTAATAACAATTTGACTCTTGGTGGAAATATTTTAATTCCAGCTACCAATTATGTTGACTATGGACTTGGGGTACCCGGGCGATATCATTCTGGTACTAGTGCGCCGGTGCTTGCAGCGGGTGTTGTGCGCTATGCCACCAATGCTGGCCAAGCTGGAAATGCTCAAGCCCTCGATGTTATGGGTGGTGGGGTAAGATTGGGTAACCGAATTGTTCGCTTGTTTGATAATGTTTACATTCCTGGTTCTGTTTGTAATGGCAACGGAACGGTTTGTAGTACGATTGAAAATCTAATCAATGGAAATGGTTCTGGGGGAAGTCAATTGTGGGCGACGTCTACTAGCAATGCTATTTATAACAACAATGCTGGTAATGTGGGGATTGGAGTAAACAATCCTGGTAACAAACTTCAGGTCAATGGTGGTCTTAGTGTTACCGGGGTGGCAGTTGGAAATGTTGGCTTAGTTTTGAGCGACGAGAGCAACCATAAAAGTATTCAGGCTTATGGTACCGAACCTTTAGTACTTAATCCGTTTAGTAACAATGTGGGGATTGGCACAATCGCCCCAACTTCATTTAAGCTACAAGTTAAAGGTGATATTGGTCCAGAAACAGACAATACTTACAGCCTAGGAAGTTCGGCGAAGCGTTGGAAAAACTTATACGCTGTTAATGTTAATGCTGATACTTACAATACTTGTACCACTAATGCGGCCGGGGCGCGGGTTTGTAGTCCGCTTAATGTAGGTGGTGATGCTTTGTGGGAAAAAATTGGCACAACTCAAAACATAAAAAGTAAGTTGACTGGCAACGTGGGTATTGGAACCACTAATCCGCAGTCCAAGTTGTCTCTTGGTGGTGGTGTTACCGCTAAGAAGCTAGCTATTTATGAGAATCCCAATGCAACTTCTCCAGAAACTCAAAACTTTTACGGATTTGGTTTACGTCAAAGCTTTTTAGATATGTGGGCTGGTAACTCTATTGCACTCTCTATTTACGCGGGTAATGGTAATGTTGGTATTGGTACCCTAAATCCTAGTTCGTTCAAATTGCAAACTGCTGGTGATGTGGGCCCTAATGCTGATATTACTTACTCCCTTGGTTCTACTGGTCTACGTTGGAAAAATGTTTTTGCCCAAAATATAATTGCTACTAATATTTGTACGGCTCTCGGTAATTGTCGAGGGATAAACGAGCTTGTTGACCAGAATATTTTGACAGCTGGTGATATTATTTCCGCCAAATTTGGAACTTATTATGCGGGGGACGGTCTTCAGTGGCAACCACGAAGAGATGATGGTGACCCTAGAATAAACGCTCAAAAAATAAACCTAGGTCCTGGTCGGCCCGATGCTATGAGAATGACTTGTCCGACCGGATATCGAGCTATTTCTGGAGGAGGTTCTTGTAAGGGTATTATAAACTTAAATGCTAATGTGCGTGAGGCAAGTGGAAATTGGGCGGTGGCTTGCGGTTCCCAATTTAATGATATTCAAGAAGGAAGTATTACTTGTCTTGCTCAGTAAGTAGTTAGAAACAAGTTGTAAGTTATAAAAATCCCCGCCACCGGCGGGGATTTTTGGTATTAGTTTGTTATAATAAATTTAATGTTTATCGACTCCTCGATTTTAAAAGAACTTTTGGTTTCGGCGCGGGTGGCGACGCGTGGTGAGCTTGACCTACTTGAACAAGAAGCAAAAGACAAAGGTGTTTCTTTGTCGGAAATAATTTTAGCGCAAGGGTTAGTCTCGGGTGATGACCTACGTCGGCTCGAGGCGCGCGCGGCCGGAGTACCTTTTATTTCTAATCTAGACGAAAAGGTTCCTTACGAAGTGCTAGCCAAAATCCCCGAACCAATAGCGCGGGCGCATAATATAGTGGCCCTACGAGAAAGTGATAGTGGGCTGGAGGTCATTGGGTTGCGTATCGAGGATATTTTGGCGGCTGGTAATAATTTGGCGAGTCAGTCTAAGTTCTTGCCTCGTCTCGGTTCAGAAGCCCTGGTACGCCGTCTCTTGCGCTCTTATCAACAAGAGTTGAGTGGCCGCTACGGCCAGTCTTTGCGTGACCTGGGTCAAGGTCTAGCTCGCGAGAAGAGTGAGCGTGATTTGGGCAATATTACCAACTTGGTGTTTAAAGATGCTAGTTCGGCGGGCGCGCGAAGAATATTTATTGAGGTCACTCCGAGCGAGACCTTGGTTCGCTATCGGATTGGCCAAAAGATATACGATGCTATGGCGACGAACCCGCATATCGGGTCTCGCCTGGTAGAATCGGCAGGTTTTCCTGATTTATTTAATGATTATGATTTTGCCCCAACTGGGCAACTAGAAACTAGCTTGTCTAAAAGGGCGGTGTTTTCGCGCCGAGGCACTGGTGATATATCTAGTCTTGGTTTATGGGGTGAAAATCTTGATACGTTGGAAGAAGTGGTGGTAAAAGGTGGGCTAGTTTTCGTGGGTGGTGAAAATAGTGAAAACAACAAAGAGTTTTTTTATAGTTTGGCCGAACGCACAGTGGCTAGTGGGCGCAATGTTTTGTCTATTGAGAAAAAGTTGGCGCGTTACCTTTTCCATGTGGAGCAAGTCGGTTTAGATAAGGGGTTGTCGACGGTTGATATTTTGCGGCGCTTTTTGCCCCACGACTTTGATGCGATTTTTGTCGAGGAAGTAGACTCACCTCAGACTATGGCTCTCTTGGCGGGAGCAGCTGGTCGGGGACTAGCTGTTTTTGCTGGGTTGCCTGCTCAAAACTTAAATGAACTTTTGGTAAAGACAGAGACTTTATTGCCTGATCGCTATATTTTGTCAGCGGTGGCGAAGATTTTTATTCGCTTAGAACCTATCTCTCCTCTTGGTGGACTTTCTAAACCGAGCGGACTACAGCCGGATGAGGTAAAAGACCTAAAAGGTTATATTAATTTGGAAAAGATTAAAGAAAGTTTGGTATTGGCTGGTCTAGTCGACCCAGGTTTTGATTTTTCCACAGCTAATTTCAAGGTTAAAAAACAAGTAGACGCCCTTTCGCTAGCAGAACTTAAAAAGATTTATAGTGCCGAATCGCTCGTAGTAACTGCTCCGGTCGAAAAAATGATTAAAGATGGTGAAAAACTAAAAGAAGTGGTGGATTTTGCTCTTAAAAATGGTGCTCTAAAGTTGGGTGAAGACATTTTTGCCCTGGCGACGATGGGTAAAATCGATTTAAACGAGGCGATTGCTCGGGTACGGCGGACAAAATAAGCACTATGGTATAATCCCGTTAGAGGTCGCGGACACTAAGCTTACTTTCACCATGAAAAACCAAATTATTACCAAACTAAATCTGGGTACAGGCAGGGACCAACAGTCCGTGTCCTACCTCTAACGGGATGAAATCTAAGACAGTTTTTGTGGTGGCTAATTGGAAGATGAACCCGACTACTCCACGGGAAGCCAAAGCGCTTGCCGGGGCGATTAAAAAAACCGCCAGTTCATTAAAGAAGGTTAAAACCGTTCTGTGCCCCCCTAGCACTTTTTTGTCATTACTTGTTCCACCTCGACCTAGTAAAAAAGTTTTCTTTGGCGGGCAAGATGGCTTGGTGGAGGCCAGTGGAGCCCATACCGGAGAAATTTCTCTCGCTATCATAAAAAATTTGGGGGCAGAATATTGTATTTTAGGTCATTCAGAAAGGCGAGCCAAGGGTGAGACCGACAAATTAATTCGAGAAAAAGTCCAAACGGCGCTCAGGTTAGGGCTAAAACCTATTCTTTGCGTCGGAGAAGATAAGCGTGATGCTCACGGAGAATATCTTAACTTTTTACGTCGACAAATAGGAAACTGTTTGGGGGATCTGAAGAAGGGTTATTATGACGATATTATTATTGCTTACGAGCCAGTGTGGGCGGTAGGCGGCGGAGCACAAGCGGCCGACACACCGGAAGGTTTTTTACATAATGCTCTTTTTATTCGCAAGGTTTTTGCTTCGCTGGCGGGAAATGAAGTGGCGCTCGCTTTGCCGGTTTTGTATGGTGGTTCAGTGAACCCTAAAAACGCCGAGGCTTTCCTAGTGGAGGGTCGGGCCGATGGTTTGTTAGTGGGACGAGAGTCTTTAGTGGCGGATCATTTTAAGCAAATTTTACAAATTTCTGATAAGACTAAATAATTTAACTATGCCCCAATTGCCATTTTGTACAATTAAGGATTTAAAAAGCAAAGATTTAAAAGGAAAATTTGTTTTAGTGCGAGCCGATTTTAATGTACCAATTGAAAAAGGTAAAGTTACTTCGGACGAGAGGTTGCTGGCTTCGTTACCTACTTTAAACTACTTGGCTGAACGCGGAGCCAAAGTGCTGGTGGTGGCCCATATGGGCAGGGAAGGAAACGAAAGTTTGGCGCCGGTGGCGCGAGCCCTTGAGCCTCATATTAAGATTGGTTTTTCTAAACTTATTTTTGATGAAGAGCGTTTTAAGACAATGCCCGATGGCTCCTTAATCCTTTTGGAAAATATTCGACGCCACGAGGAAGAAGAGAAAAATGACCGCGCCTTTGCTAAGCGTTTAGCTGGCTTGGCGGATATCTATGTCAACGATGCCTTTTCGGCTTCGCACCGGGCGCACGCCTCGATTGTGGGCGTACCTAAACATCTACCTAGTTTTGCTGGTTTAAGTTTTGCTAAAGAATATGAAGAATTGTCGAAGGTGGGTAAAGCCGGACATCCTTTTGTTTTAATCTTGGGCGGAGCCAAGTTTGAAACCAAGTTACCAGTGATTAAAAAACTTTTACTACGAGCCGATTTTGTTTTCGTGGGTGGGGCACTAGCTCACCCGTTGTGGCGTAAGCTGGGCTATGAAATAGGTAAGTCTCTTATTGATGATGGGGTGCGTGGCTTGGCCGAAATTTTGAAGAATAAAAAGATTAATTTACCGATTGATGTGGTGGTAAAAACCAAAGATAGTCGGCTAACTAAAAAACCAGAAGCGGTGGGTAAACAAGATAATATTCAGGATGTCGGACCAGAAACTATCGCTTTACTGAAAGAAAAGATTAGTAAGGCTAAGTTTGTTTTATGGAATGGCCCTGTTGGTAATTTTGAAAAAGGTTTTACTAAAGGAACAGAAGAAATTGCTGGTGCTTTAGCTAAGTCGGCGGCCTACTCAATGGTCGGTGGTGGTGATACGGTGGCCGCTCTCGAACGACACCATTTGGAAAGTGGTATCGATTATATCTCTATGTCGGGCGGGGCCATGCTCGAGTTTATTGCCAAGGGGACACTGCCAGGGGTGGAGGCATTAAAATAAAATCAGGTCGCACTAGGTGCGACCTGATTTTATATACTCTGAATTATTTTCTGTTGATTGGTAACAAAATCTTTTTTGTCACCCGGTAACGCCGGGTCGGGGTAGACCCAAATATGGGCGTGGGGCACTTCATTGCCCACCACTTTAGATAAGATGAAGTCTGTCGCGAAGGCTTTTTTTTGAGCGAGGGCGATTTTCCTTACTACTTCAAAATAATGGCCGATGGTCGAACCACTAGACACGCCCGCCTCCGCTGTCGCTATAGAGGGTAAATCCCACACCCAGCGGTAATGCTCTTTTGGTATAACTTGGACATGGCCGACGGCTGTGGGGTTGATATCTAAAAAGGCGAGGAAGTGGTCATCTTCGTACACTTTGTGGGCCGGGATCTCGCCGGCGACAATTTTACAAAAAATACAGTCAGTCATTGATTTAATATACCAAAAATCCAAGCCGAAAGACAAAGTGCTATAATAACCCGATGCAAAAAGCGTGGCGACTTAGAAAAAAACCAGAAAAGAACGACCTTTTTAAAGGTTTAACCGAAGTGACGGGAGCTATTTTGGCCAATCGGGGAATAGGGTCCACTGAGGAAGTGTCGGAAATATTTTTGCCAGATTATGTGCGCCACCTTCATGACCCGTTTTTACTAAAAGATATGGACAAAGGTGTGGAGCGGATTTTGACGGCTATCCAAAACAAAGAAAAAATCATTATTTTTGGGGACTATGATGCCGATGGGGTGCCAGCTTCGGTGGTACTAGCGGAATTTTTTAAAAAAGTGGGGGGTGTGGATTTTTCAGTCTATATTCCCCATCGACACAATGAACAATATGGCTTGTCGCTCTTGGCTATAGAAAAATTTGCAACCGAAGGAGTAAAACTAATTGTGACAGTCGATTGTGGTATTTCTAGTTTTGAGGAGGTGAAGAGGGCGGCAGAGTTGGGGATAGACGTAGTAGTCACTGACCACCACTTACCCCCCGCTAAACTGCCCAAAGCGGTGGCGGTGGTGGACCCTAAGCGGATTGATTGTCATTATCCTTATAAACACTTGGCGGGGACAGGAGTGGCTTTTAAGCTGGTCCAAGGGCTACTTACGCGTGGACGGTTTGATCAAATAAAACCCGGTTGGGAAAAGTGGCTGTTGGAATTGGTCGCGATTGCGACCGTGGCTGATATGGTGCCAATGACCGGTGAAAACAAAACGATGACCAAGTTTGGCTTGATGGTGTTGCGAATGAGCCATCGGCCCGGCCTCCTGGAACTTTTTCGGGTTTTAAAATTGCGTCGCGAGCATATTTCCGAAGAAGATATTGGTTTTATGATTGGGCCCCGAATAAACTCGGCAGGGCGGATGTCACATGCTCACGAGGCTTACGAACTTTTAATGACCGACGATACAACCGAGGCGTGCCGGATTGCAATGGAGCTTGAGGGTCGTAATAAAGAGCGACGTAGCCAAGTAGCCGATATTTTAGAAACAGTAGAAAAAAACTATCGGGGCGAGGAATTACCGGCGGTGCTCGTGGTGGGAAACGAGGACTGGGGCCTCGGGGTGCTGGGCCTGGCCGCGGCACGTATCTCGGAAAAATATGGTCGGTCGGTTTTTGTTTGGGCTAAAAACGGTAATGGCGAGATAAAGGGTTCTTGTCGCTCCGATGGCAAGGTAAATGTAGTAGAATTGATGACTCTGGCCAACAAAGGAAAGTTTTTTAGAGATTTTGGTGGGCACGCTTTTGCGGGCGGATTTTCTTTGCTAGAAGCTAATTTGCCGAAGCTCGAGAAAAAACTGCTCGCCGCATACGCTGAGGCGGTGAAAACTGAAATAGTGGAAGAAGAGGAAGCAGATATGAAAATTGATTTAGGGGAAATAAATTGGTCTCTGCAAAGAGAAATCGAAAAGCTAGGCCCCTATGGCTTGGATTTTGAAAAACCGGTGTTTTGGCTCGAAAATGTGGAGATAATTTCGGCTAAAGCTTTCGGTAAAGAGGGTGGTCATACGGAAATAATTTTTGGCGGTAGTGGTGGGGTGAAAATGACCGCCATTGCTTTCTTTTCTTGCGATGCGGGGGCAGATCTTTCGTATGACTCGGGTCATATTTGGACGGGGGTAAATATTGCGCCGGGGAGGCGAGTGGACCTCTTGGCCCATATTGAAAAATCGACTTTCAGAAATCGCCCCGAATTGCGGTTGCGGATTGTTGACTTGAGGCAAGCGGGGCGCTAA
>CAZIIR010000010.1:0-17943 GCA_964539475.1 uncultured Candidatus Saccharibacteria bacterium | reverse complement strand
CCCCCCACAGCACATGCACCACCCCCCGCCGCGAATTCCGTAACGCACAACGAAACGCGAACGCGCGCAGCTGGTGTGCGAGTGCGTGCACGTCATTTCGACGCGTTACAGCTGAATTTTTCAGACCGGGTGTGTACCCCCGTGATCGAGGGGGTGTGACTAGCGCTGCACTAGCGCTGCACTAGCGCAAAATCGCGCTTACGCGCATGAGGCGCGATGGAAAGGATTGAAATGATCGACTCTCAATACCTACGCACATGAAACCCGTAGCGCAATTCCTTCAACCCATCAATCTAGGCGCCTGTCATCAATGCGTTTTTTCGCGTTTGACAGACAATGCCGACTTCGTTTGCGACAACCCCGTTGTTCACGGTTACTTTGTCGGCATCAAGCCCGACGAAATCAACGTTCGCACAGCGCGTGAAAACGTCCACTTGTGCGGACCTGAAGCAGTGCAATTGCACATCAAAGGAGAGTAATCAATGACACACACACACATTCCGCCCACATGGGCAGCGCGACAGATGACGAACGTTCACCGCTGGCAGAATGTCAGCGTGTGCAGCTGCGGCCTGCACGGACTGCGTGAAGACATCCACCCCGTCAACCCGTGTCCCCGCTGCGGGTCGACAGACCTGCAAAATGTGGTCGGCCGGTGGGTTGACGACCCGCGCCCGTGGTGGGCGTTCTGGCGTAAGCCTAGCGGCCGCTGGCTGACTCTCACCCCATCATCGCGAAAGGTAGCCCGATGAACCCCATTCCACGCGACACCCTTGAAGCTGTCTACCGGCGCGAACAGCCGTACCGGCGCGACTGGCCAGCAACGGCTGCAGAGGGACTGCAACAGCCAGCAATTCTGGCCATCGTGCAGACCTTGGCGCGCCACGTTCCGGCGGTCAAGCGGTCCAATTCAGACAGGGGAACGACGGTCAGTTGGGGGCGACGCAAAACGCCAATGGCAGAGATTGACAGGAAACGTCTAGCAGCGGGCGAAAAACCGGATGACGATGAATGAAAAAGGGGCTTAGGCCCCTTTTATATTCCCAGCTGCGCGCGTGTCAAAACTTGAATATCGTCAAAACCAACAGCGTCAACACTGCCGCCTGCACTGGCTGTGAATTCCACTTGCGTATATTGTTCGCCGGAGTAGTCCACAAAACCGATGAACACCAATGCGCCGTTGACATCACCGGGTAGGGTTTGGCTGATCGTCCCGCCAGATAGCTTTGTTGCCGTCAGTGTCCAGGTTCTGCCGAAATCCCCTACATCAGTCACGTAGCAACCAAACGCGCACACGTCGGCGCCAAGTGTGAACGTGCAGCCCGACGAGCTGCAATCCAAATGATTATCACCGCCGGCAGTTGTGTTGAAACGGCCGTTTCCGTTCAACAGGACTTCAAAATTCCCCGGGTCCGGGCTGGTGCAGGTAAACGCGTTTCCGTTTGACGACAGCGTTTCGCCGTCCATCGCTTGACTCGGAAAAAACGTTTCGAAAGTTTCCGGCGAATTAAAGCCAGTGTCAGCGATCCACAAATCGCATTCATCAAGTGCCGGCCCGCTTACGGTTTCTGGCGGGACTGGCACGCCAGAATCGCCTATATACCAAATCAACATGCCGGGCGGGGGCGGTGCCGCAAACGCGGGGCGCTTCAGATTCCGTTCGCGTTTGAAAACAAGTCCGCCGCTGACAATGCTCATTTTTGACCGCCGCGATAAACGACAGATTCAAGTGTTTCCAGCGCGGCATGATCTGATTCGATGCGCCGTTCAACAGCTTTCAAACGTTCATCATGACGTGCTAGCATTTCGCGCATTGCCATCAATGCGCCGTAGTACGAACCGACACCGCCGGCCACACTGCAAATCAAGGGCCACGCTTGATCGAATGTCATGCCATACCCGCATTGTTGATGTTCAACCCGTTTTGGTAGTACGCCAAAACGGTTTCATATCGCTTCGGCCGCTGTCCAGCTGTCGAACCTGTCAGCGACGCCCACCGGGTTGATGCGCGCGAAAGTGCTTTATCGAAGTCTCCGGCGAGTACGTATTCATATGCCCCGCACAACATCAGGACACGTCGAATCGCTTCTTCTTGTGATGCAGGACTGAAATCTGGCAACGCAGCGCCCCACTCACCAGCCCCGCACACACTGCGCCACGTTGGCAGGTTGATTTGACCCGCGCCGGCAGCTGTACTCACGCAACCTGGGCCAAATCCTGCGTTTCGACACACGGAGTCGGACAGCGGAACACCGCGCTTTTCACCCGTCAATACGGGGTGATTCGACAAGTCCTGAAACGTCGAATTGCCATAAAACACATGAAACGCGCGACCTGTCTCCACGTCGTTCGGCGTAGTTTCAGCACATTCAATCATGTAGATGAATGCACGAATCCTTTTTGTTTCGATGTCTTCAATTGGCATTGGTTGATCTTCCTCAGAACCGGGCCAATCGGGCCAAAACGGGTCAGGTTCTGGCAACGGATCGTCAATCGTCGGCGACGTTGACGCACGCGCGTTGACGCCCCAAAACACAAGCGCCGCAAGCGCGGCGATTGCAACGACCCGCGCTGTCGACATCGCTACAGCTTCGGTTTCGGGGGGTTCGAAACCCCCCACGATGCCGAAATCGTACCGGCAACGTCACCGACGACATAAATGTCATCGTTCGGGACGCGAACGTCCCACATGAAAACCTCATTCGGCGCGAGTCGCACGACTGACAACGTTGTTGCCTCAGTGCCAAATTCGACATACACAATCGCAGCTGCCGACGTGTTGCGCATCATCAGCAGCGAACGTCGCGCCGTCGCCCCTGAAGGCGAGTCGATGATTTTTGTTGACGTGGTGCCGACAGGGTAGTTTTTCGACCCGTTCAACGTCACCGCTGATTCAGGGTCGAACGTCGGCACCACGTCGGGCGGCAAATCGAAGCCGGGATTCCCGACAGGCGCATTGGAGGGCAGCGCGTCGCGACCAATGTTCCCTTGCGAGAAATTGTTGGTGCGCCAGGGCTGCAACGTCGGAAACGGCCGCACGGGCGGCATGTTCGGATTCGACATGATTTCAGCCCATCAGGTACACGCCGACGCCGTGAAACACCACTTCAGATCCCGTGCTGTCCACCCCGCTGTCGTTGTAGAGCGCAACTTCGATTTGCGTATTGCCAGCGATCAGGCGCGGCACGGTCAGGTTGTTTTGCCCGTTGCCGCTGACAAGGCATGACGCGACGGACAGCGCGGGAACGGGCGAATTGAAATAGCGTTCTTGTGATCCGGTGTCGGTGATCTGCAGGCGGAACGGCTGCAAACTGTCAGCCGTGGCGTCATGCGAGAGGGTCAGCGCGACCACCAGCAAGCCCGCCATGTTTGCGGGCACGCGTTGATAGCCGAGTCCGACATCGCCGGCAGCGATGGTTGACGGCATCGTGACGCCCAGCAGATACGGAATCAGCTTGCACGACCGACCGCTGAAATACTGCGCTGCCAGCAGTTCAAGCGCGGTGAAATCGTTTGCGTAGTTCATAACGTCGCCTCCTTTAGAACACGCGAACCTGGAAACCGTTCAACACGACACGCAACATGCTTTGACTGTTTGCCTTCAGCAGCAGCTGCGCGGTCAGCGACGTATTGCCGGCGAGCCACCACGGATAGGGCAGCGTTGACAAGTCGCCGTAGTAGTTGCCCATCTGATTTGCCAGCAGCAGCGCCGAAGATGACAACTGAGCGCCGGTCCCGCTGTCGGACAGCAAAAGCCGCGTGCCACTGAGCCACGGAGAACCGTCGATTTCATCGTACTGAAGCGCAAGCCCCGTCATCACGAAGTCAGCGTTTGCCGAAATTTCGACGTGTTCGGTAGCAGGCACATTCTGAGTGACGGCGCCGAAATCGAACACGTATGCGTAAGGCGTCAGCGCAAAAGCGCGCTCGCCGTAGATGCGCTGGCACCAGCCGATCAAGGCCGATACGGGAAAATTCATCTGCATGTCAAACCCCAAAAAAGAAGGGGCCGCGCTTTTGATCGCGCGGCCCCGACACGGGAAATCAGACCCCGCCAGCAGGGCCGGCGCGGCTTACTGCGACGCGCGCTGCACGTAGCCGTCCAGGATCACGCCGACACGCGCGTTGAACGTGCTGGTCATCGCGACCAGACCCGGCCACTTGAGGGCGACCTCGAAATTCATCGCCGGCTCAAGCGTGATGCGCGGTTCGATGTAGTACGGCCGGCCGTCAGCGTGCGCCGACGCGAAACCCACTTCCGACGTGGTGGTCGAATTGCTCGCGATGGCGCCGCGCGGGGTCAGGAACGCCTTGGGCGGGAAGCGCATCAGCGGCGCTTCGCGCAGGTAGTTCTTGGCCAGGATGTTGAATTCCAGCATGCCGGATTGGTAGAACACCGACACGTCATCTACGCGGGCGGACGGAACAGCCGACGCGGCGGCCAGGAACATGGTGAGAACCTGTTGCGTGTAGGTGTTCGCCGTCGACACGTTGCCGGGGTAGAACGTGACTTCGATGGACTCGACCAGAACACGCATGCCGGACGCCAGCTGGCCGGCGAGGGTCATGTTCGTGTCCCACAGGCTCTTGGGCGTGTTCGCCGTGCCGCCGGGCGCGGTCGTCAGGCCCGTGCCCACCTGAGACTGAAAGAAGGTAAGTTGCTGCGTGCCAGCGGCCGGGTACAGCTGGTGATCGTAGAGGGTCTGGCGGATCGCTTCGGATTGGCTGATCTGCGTGACGCGACCCGCTTCGAAGTCCTGTGCAGTGGGCATGCCCATGGTGAAACCTTTCAGGATGTTGACGGATGAAATGATCGCCGGTCAGGGCCGATCAGCGCCGGAAACCCTCGCGCTCACGCGCCGGGTTGCCCGACAGGACAGGGGAATTGCCGGGGCCCATGTAGGCCGACAGCAGCGGAGTCGGCGCCCGCAGGTAGGCGCCCACCGTCGCGGCGTTCGGGCGGTTGGGGTAGATGCGGGGCGAACCGGGGAAGATGCGCGCGGGCGACACGTAGCCCATGCGGCCAGGGCCGGCCATCACGCCAGCGGGCAGCAGGCCCGACACCACATCGCGCGCTTGCACCGTCAATGCACCCTTGGCGGCGATGACGGACATGCCCTTGGTCGGCTTCGACAGCGCGCGACCGGCGACGGCGGTCAGGATCGCCTTGACGGCGGCGCCGATGTTCGCTTGACCGGGGCCGGCGCGCAGCGAGTCGGGCAGGTACTGTTGAAGGTAGCTGTAGCCGACATCCATCGCGACAGCGCCCGCGCCTTGGATGGCGGCATCCTTCAACATGCCCGTGATGGCGTTGACGTTGAAGGCACTGCCGATGTTGATGGGGTTGCGCCGACGGCCGGTGTAGGTGCGCGCGGTGATCGGGTTGCGCCGGCGGGCGCTGCGGCGACGGCGCCGCGGGTTCGCCATCGCGAAGGGCAGGTTTGCCGTCGCGATGGGGTTGCGACGGGCGCGTCGCTTCTTCGGATTCGACGCACGCGCGGCCTTGGAACGACTGCGAGCCATCGCGGCGAACTTCGCACGCGCCCGCAGCTGCGCGGCGGTCGGATTGCGCTTGCGCGTGGCGCGACGCGGCGCGGGGTTCAAGATCAGGACTTCCTGCATGCTCATGTCAATCTCTCCGGTTGTCAGCGGGACAGCGCGGTGTCTGCGATGTGCAGCCTATCACCGCGCATTAGTTTCTGTCAATCGGTCATCGGCTACCGATAACCTTTCGGCAGGTTCTTGTGATCCGACAGGTCAACGATTCCGCGATCCGTGAACACGTAGCGTCCACCGATCAGCAGAATCTGCTTTCCGTCAGGCGATATACACAACATCGGGCGGTCCCCCTTCGCGAATTTGTGGATGTACTTTTCCTCCACGCCGTCGCGGATTGTTGTGTAGAGAATTCCGTCGCAGTCGCCAATGCGCGCAACCGTGTCTGGCATGGCGGGCACGTCGAACACGCCCAGCACGACGGCATCATGACCCGTGAAGCGTTCGAAGATGCCGGCGGCCTTGTCGACGTTTGTCCGACTGGGCGTGCGCATGCCCGCGCGTGACGATGGGGGGACTTTCCCACTCATTTGGCGCCCCGCTGATCCATCACGCGGATTTTCTTGATGGGGTGCGCGGCGTGCTCTGCACGCGCGAATCGCTCTGCAGTCTCGGGCGAGTTGGCGCCGCCGATGGTGAGCCATACACCGCCGTGAATACCCCATTCCTGAATCAGATAGTCAAAGACCATCTTTTCTTGGGCGGGCTTCAGCCCGATGCCGGGAACAAGCGGATTCCGGGCGATCACTCGAACTTTCCGCGCGGCCTTCTTCGCGGGGTTTCGCAGCTGCTTCAACTTTGCGTCAATTTGTTTATTCACAGTCGCCACATTAGCCCCCGTCAGGATTGGCGCGCGGCAGTCGCTTACCGAAAAGCGGCGACGTTTGCCACGCGTAATTTAAGAAAAAGTATTTCAGCGCGGCGTTTACAATTTCCGCTTCGGATTCGTCATAGTGCTGTGACATCATCGCAAGCGTTTCTTTGGTGCGCTGCTCAACCCGCACTGAAACGGTAGGATAACGATTCCGAAATGCCGCTTGTTTTTCAGCTTCGTTTGCATACTTGCGCGGGCGACCCATCGTTTCCCTTTCGTCACGCGTAACGAAACGCGTGCAGAAAATGCCAAGGGCTGACTACTTCAGCAGCTTCGGAAGCTGCCACAGGGCAAAAATTCCGACCCCGACGAAAATCCACTTCGTCACGTTGGGGACACCCGCCAGAACGCCCAGCAAGCCCGTTGATGTGCCGACCCGGTGCGCTTCGCGCGCCTGCGTCAGCTGTGCCGTGATTGCGGCCTTGACATCGGCGGGGGCGTCGGACTGCTGTACTTCGGCAATGGCGTCAGTCATCGCGGACATATAGCCACCGGCCCACCCGACATAGAACGCCACGGCGCCCAGCGCGGCGACAGCTGCGGCGGGTAGCAGCATCGGCGGCAGTCCCAGCGTTGACGGGATCGACAGGACAGGCATGCGCCCGCCCATGCTGTTGACCAGTGCAGCGCCTGCGTTGATCGCTTCGGCCGTCGCCACCAGTTCACCCGCGCGAGATTGGTACTCGTCCAGCAGTTCACGCAAGCGGTCGGACGGGGACAGGCTGTAGGCAGCAAGCCCGGCTTGATAGCTCATGTCCAGCGACTGCATGCAAACCTGAAACTCCCGCACTTTGGAACGGAAATAGTCCAGATTCACAAGCGATTCGTCGGTGCCGCCGTAACTTTCATCATCGTGCGGCGCGCCACGTTCGCCCAGTGCGCGCAGCATGGTCAACCCCGACGCGAATCGTTGCCAGAGCGCAGCAGCAACACGCCCAGCAGCGCCAGACCCGCGACCCACACCCACGTGGGGACCGCCGGGGCCGGCGCGGCGGGGATGGGCGGCAACCCTTGCTGTGCGCGCGTCAGCTGCACCTGAAGCAACGCGCGCTGCTGATCGGTCATGTCCAGAGTCAGGCGCGCGCGGCTGATCGCGTTGATGAGCGTTTCCCCGGCCTGCGCAATCTGGCGCGCATAGTCGACGATCCCGGGCGCGATGGTGTCGGCCGCTGCGGCGTATTCCAGTTCGAAGCCTGAAGGCGACGTTTCAGCGCCCCATCGGTCGCCAAGCCCTTGAAGTTGTGGCATGTTGAAATCTCCTTTTCAGCTGTTGAACATCGCCCACGCGGCAAGCGCTGCGAGCGCGATTTTGCCCACCCCGCCCGCGCTTTTCGGCGTTTCGCCGGGGATCGGCACAACTTGATCCGTTTTCGGGATCGGCACGTAAGGCCCGGTCCCCGGTCCCGTTGGAAACGTGCTGATAGGCGGGGTGATCGGCGGTGTCACGGGCGGGGTGATCGGCGGTGTCACGGGAGGGGTGATCGGCGGTGTCACGGGAGGGGTGATCGGCGGCGTCACGTTCGGCGCCAGGGGGCCCGGCGTGAAGAAGGCGGGCGACAGGTCTTTGCCGCTGCTGGCGATGGCAGCTGCCGCCGACCCTGCGGGGGCCCCCGTTGACGTGTAGAAATCCGCGCCAGACCATCGCGCGTCATACACGCGTCGCGACTGCACGCCGTTGACATCCAGCAGATAGACGCCGTTGCCCAGCGCCTGCACCGATACCGTTTTGCCGCCGTAGTGCGATTGGTACGTGATGCCCGCCGTGGGTTTGTAGACGACCCACACCCACGGACCCGGGACAGCCTTCCCAACCATGCCGGATTCCGACACCCAAACATCAGTGCTGCCGTCAGTGCCACGCGTCCACTGGTCCGCAGTGGTCGTGTTGTCGGTGCCGGTGTTGGTGTTGGTGTTCGGCGCCAGGGGGCCCGGCGTGAAGAAGGCGGGCGACAGGTCTTTGCCGCTGCTGGCGATGGCAGCTGCCGCCGACCCTGCGGGGGCCCCCGTTGACGTGTAGAAATCCGCGCCAGACCATCGCGCGTCATACACGCGTCGCGACTGCACGCCGTTGACATCCAGCAGATAGACGCCGTTGCCCAGCGCCTGCACCGATACCGTTTTGCCGCCGTAGTGCGATTGGTACGTGATGCCCGCCGTGGGTTTGTAGACGACCCACACCCACGGACCCGGGACAGCCTTCCCAACCATGCCGGATTCCGACACCCAAACATCAGTGCTGCCGTCAGTGCCACGCGTCCACTGGTCCGCAGTGGTCGTGTTGTCGGTGCCGGTGTTGGTGTTGGTGTTCGGGTTGTTCGTGGTCTGTGCCGCGCGTACCCCCGGATCGAAAAAGACCTGCACGGGAAGCCCGGTCACGTTCGCGGCGCCTGCGCTGGCAATCGCATTGCCCGCTGCATCGTAGTAGCGGCCGGATTGCCAGCGCGGGTTGTACTGGCGCAGGCTGATCGTTTTGCCGCCATCGGTCGACAGCGAATAGGTCGTTTCACTCTCCGCACGGATCGACACGCGCGAATCTTGGTAGTACGAATCATAGGTGACGCCGACTGCAGGTTTCCACAGATACCAACAACCGGCGGCGTTGCCCGCGCCGACCATGCCCGACAGCGTGGCAAAAACCGTATTGCTGCCGTCACTCCCAGCGGTTCGCGTTTCCGACATGATGCACCTTTCAACGATTGCGACGCAGCAGCAGCGCGGCGACCACCACGCCCCCGCCGATCAACCACCAATTCGGACCAGCCGCGCCCTGCGCAGCGGTCCCCGAGTATTGCAGGGTCTGACTTTGCCCCTGCGGCGAAACGACCGTATAGGTTCCGTCCCCGTTGTTGACGACGAAATTCCCGTCCAGCGTGGCCTGCGGGACGCCCACCGGAGGGCGCGACGCGACGACGGCGCCGCCTGCGGTGCGGGTCTGAATCAGACCATTGTTGCCCACCACAGCCACCGACCCGTCAGCGCGGACGGCGCGTGCCGTGGTTTGCACGGTCGGCTGATCCAGAGAGCGATAAGCCTTGACCAGATTCAGCGCCGCCAGCGCCGCAGCGGTGACGCCCTGAATAACGGTCGTCGGGCTGTAAGAAGGCGAGTCGGGGCGGGCGGGGGCTGACGGGCCGGGCGGCGCGCCCCCCGTCGTCGGGCCATACGCCGACGTGTCCACGTTGAAACTGAAGGGGGACCAGACAACGGGGTCGCCGCCGGGTGTTGCCTGCGCATTGGCGTCAATCTCCACAGCGGGGATGTCAAGAGGCGGCAACGTCGGAATGACGTATTCGATTTGCGGCAGTCCATCTGCAAAATCGCCTTCGAACGTCAGATTCCCCAGGTTGTCAAAATAGCCGGCATCAAAACCGAAATCGTAGCCGTTCATATCGAACGAATACGCCCCCGGGTCGAAATTCATATTGAAACCACCATCCATGCTGATATTCGAAAAATCGAATTCACCACTGACAGGGCCGCCAGCTGCGAAGAAGTCGAAACCCACCGTGTCATCTGCGCCCATGTTGGATGCCCCTATTGCAAGTAGTTCAAGCGAAACCGCGCGTTTGATGTCGCCACCGATGATCGCCGTTTTTGTGGCGACGGCCGCCAACTTTCCGACCATTTCTGAATCAGTGGCGAATGTCGCCATGTCGCCCACTTGCCCGCCGGCCATTCCCGCGAACGACGACAGGGCAACGGACTTCACGGCGCTTTCGATGTCGCCACCGTTCAATGCGGCTGATACTGCAACATTGCCGATTGCAGTTGTCACCGCAGGGTATGCAGCCGCAAATTCCGCTGACACCACTGCAGAGCCGACAGCTTGACCGATGTTGACGCCGACCATCGGCAGATACGCGCTGATGACAAAGCTGATGATCGCCATTGCAAAAAGGCGCGCGTCAGCAGTATCTGATGACGAACCCCACACGGGGACAATCTGCAATGTTTTCTGCGGTGAAGCCTTCAGGTAATAAGAAACGTTGCCGTGCCCTTCAGCACTCCACGCCAACATGAAACCCATGTCGGTTTTTCGCAGCGTCGATTCGTTGTCGTTTCGATCAGGCGTTCCCAAATAACCGATGCGTCGGCCGTAGTAGTCGAAAGCGTAAGTTGATTCTTCGCGGTCAGGAAACGTTTCTAGAATCGTCCCCGCTTCGTTTTCCCGTTCGAACGTGCCGCCGGGAATGACCACCGTAACGGGTGTCAGCCGCAGCGCCCACAAGTCCGTGACACCCGCGCGGACCAGCATTCCTGCCAATTCGTCAGCGCGATCTATGCCTTCCATGTTCCACTCTGCATCAGGCGCAAGCCCGCGCAGTTGTTCGGCGACGAATTGGCGCTTAGTCAACATCACACCCGTTCCACATAGGTGCGACGCGGCGACGGATAGGCAAAGCCTAACGAAGCGGTCGGTTCGATAGGATCGCAGTTGATCCACTGACCAGCGACCTGCACCTGACAATAGACGTGCTGCCACGCGTCGGAGTCATAGGCGGTCATGACAAACCTTGTCGGGTAGCCGATGGATTCGAACAAAGCGCACAGCAACATGGTCTGATCGTCGCAATCACCACTCATGCGCTGCAATGTTTTTGCAGGGTCGCACAACGTTTCAACACCGTTCACGTCACGCACGTATCGCACAGACTGACGCACAAAATCGAAGATCGCGCGGACTTCTGCGATTTCGTCAAATTGCGGCTGTAGATAGATCAGAGAATGTGCTGCATTGATGATGGCGGGATCGACTTTCGCAGCGTTCACCATCGCGCGCATGAGTCGCAACGTTTCGTGATTCGCAGCGGCGCCGCCCAGCGTGCGCACCAGCTGACCGGACAAGGCGACGACAGGGGGCATGCGCACGTCAGCCCCCCGTCAACGACTTTTGCCGCAGCGCCACGCGCAGCAGTTCATCCCGGACCAGTCCGCGCACGAACGGCTCTAATTCGTGGTAAGGGCGCCAGTCGGGACCGTGCGCGCATTCTTCGTGATAGGACATGCCAGCGACGCTGACGGACTTCAGCATCGGGCGCCCGCAGTGCGCACACAGCAATCCGGGGTAGTGTGACGACATGCCGGGCATCATAGCCCGGATCAATCGCCACACGCAAACCGATCAACCGCCCTGATCTTCGGCGGCAAACATAGCGTCGGCCTTCCCCTTCGCTTCACGAATCCACGTTTCGTGCTTGCGAAGCACGGGGAATTGCGCGGCGAGTGCTTCAAACCACAGGCGATGACGCATGTAGGGGATCGCTTCGTCAGGCAGGTTTTCGAAGATGAATTCGGCGCCGGCCTGCGTGTCGCTTCCCTTTTCAGCCAGGGCACACAGATCCTCGATTAAGCCTCTGACGATGATTTGCATAGGCGATTCTTGCGTGTATGTTTCTTCGGCGGGTGTGTCCGGGGACGGTTGCGCGTCAACGGCCGGCGCTGCGGCCTGTTGAACGCTTGCCGGGACGCGAACCGATGGAACGGGAGGAACCATTCCCCCCGGTGATTGCGACTGATTTTGAGCCATACCAAGCTTTACCAATTCGATCACGTCGCCAACCATTGACAACGGATTTTCAGGGTCGACGCGTTTGGGGGCTTCTTCTTCGACCAATTCACGAATGGCAGCGCGCGATTCACGCATGACGTTCATCACCTGCGCAAACATCGCCATCGGATCGGCTGCGGGGGGTGTGGGTGTAGAGGGGGCGAACACGTCGCGCAGCTGCGCCAGCGCAGCAATCGACTTCAGCAGCGACGCGCCATCGTCAACCGGCCGGGCCTGCGTCGCCTGTGCGACCTGTGACAGAACCTGTGTCAGCGCCGCCATTTGCTGGGCGTTGGCATCCTGCATCGCGCGCAGCTGCTGCATGACAAGTCCATCGCTTTCACGCGACGACACGGCGCCGACCACGGGGGCTGCGATGTTCACGCGCGATTTGCCAAGAATGCCGCGCTGTCCCGTGATGCGGATTTCATACTCGCCGGGGCCCCATTCGACACGCACACCGTCGATGTCGGTCGACTCGAATTCGGAAGGCGTGTAGACGCGGCAATGTTGAAGCGTGCCGGTTCGCGAGTCGATGCGGTACAGCCTGACGCGTGCCTTGTCGTCGGGAGTCTCTCCCAGCATCGCGCGCACGCGGTCGACAATGCTGTCGTCATTTTCATCCGTCACGCGTAACGAAACGACTTCGCCACGGGTGGGTGTGGTTGTCGCGTCAGGCGTGTTCGACGCGCCGTAGATCGTTTGTTCGCTTTCGACATCGGAAAGCGGTACTGTGCGGGATGGGTTGCGTGTTGCCATGTTTGGTTGCCTGCGAAGATCAAAAACAAACCCCCGGGGGTTAGCCGGGGGTTCATTATGGATGCGCTGACGATCAGCGCAAGATGGCGCAGCGGATCAGCGCTTCGGCTTCGCGGCCGGCGTGGCGACTTCGGCAGCGGCGATCTTGGCGCGCTGCTCGGCCGCCCACGCATCGTAGACGGCTGCGACGGCGCCGGAGTCCACCTCGCCGCTGGCGGGGGCTTCGAAGTTGTCAGGGACCGCAACCTCAGTCACGCTGACGTTGTTGTACTTCACATCGGCCACGCGAGTGACGATGATCTCGAACCCCTTGCGGACGAAACCGTCACGGCCGTAGGCTTCGAACAGTTCATTGCGCATGACGGTCGGGCAGATGACCAAACCTTCCTCGCCGGTTTCCATGTCGACGCCCTGCAACAGCGTCGCGGCGGCCTTCTTCGCGTCGACCTGCTTCCCCAGGTACATCGGGGAAGTCACGAAGATGTAGCGCGGAACGCCCTTCGCAAACTTCAGCAGACCCATGCTGACGCGGCGAACGACCTTGAATTTCGAATTGGATGCCATGTCGGTTTCCCGTTGTGTTGATGCGCGAAAATGCGCGATGCGATCCTAAGCTGTAACGACTCGTCGTGTCAACGTGGCGCGTCGAAAACAAGCGTGATGTCAGTTGGAAACATCGCGTGTTGTCGGCTGATGTGCGTTGCAATCCTGACATATTCAG
This sequence comes from uncultured Candidatus Saccharibacteria bacterium, assembly GCA_964539475.1. Classification (GTDB taxonomy): domain Bacteria; phylum Patescibacteriota; class Minisyncoccia; order Phycocordibacterales; family XYD1-FULL-46-19; genus XYD1-FULL-44-32. The sequence continues at coordinate 4,485 of CAZIIR010000010.1, read as the reverse complement.
CCAGGGCAACATCGGGCGGCGCCGCATCCATGCGTTCCAGGTTGAACGCAGGGCGCGACAGCGTGACGATCAGCAAATCCAGCGCGACGATAGACGGGTGCGGCGCGACAATAGCGGATTCCGGCTTCAGCGCCGCCAGATCAACAATCATGCGCGACAGCTTTTTTCCGAGTCGCGCGGCGACAGCGTGCACCTGTGGCGTGATGCGTTCCAGATTTGGTAAATGCCCGTTGGATTGCACGATGTCATGCACGCCGTCGTTTCGAAAAGGGTCTGTGAAATCATTCATGAGTCAATCTCCGAAATGGGCACTCTCAATGCGCGTGCCCTTGCGCGTTTGATGGCGAAACATTTCAGCCCCTCGCATCACGTCTAGGAAATGTCGCACCTGTACTTGATCTTGAACCGGCGGGGCGCCTTCGTACCATCGTGAAAAATCGTCGTCAGTCAAGCGCTTGACGTTCAATCCTTTTGAGGATCGCTTTTTCTTGTCTGATGGCGCGTCGGAGACTTCAGTGTAAACCTTTTTTGCGATGATCTGATAAATAGCGCCTTCTTCTTCGATTTTCCACGCACCATATCTGGCTGAGTCAATATCCAGCTGACTTGTCATGTCGGCTGAGAAGATGACGCAATCCGTGTCTGCGTACAGCCAGTGATCGGGCGAAAGAAGCGCCGCGCGACGAACCACCATGCGCACGCGCGCAGTGATGAAAGCGCCGATGTGTGGCTGGTGATAGTCCTTCGGCTTTCGGTCTTCATCCAAGCGATAGAAAACATGTTCTAGAGGGTCTGTACCGTCGCCATAAAACGGCAAGCAATCATCCGGGCATTCATACGCCAGAATGTATTGAAGCGGTTCTATTTTTTCGCATGTCTTGCCGTAGGCGTGATTACCCGTGGCTTTCACCATGGTTCCGATTGCGCCTTTAGGACCGCCTTCGCAAGTCGTGCGCAAGTGTTCCAGCGTATCGACAAACAACGTCATGCGAAAGCCAGCAGGCCACACCCAAGATTCCAAAACCTGAATGCGCCACCCTTCAGACTTCAGCTGTTCATATTCGACTGAAGTAATCCAGCTTTCTCGGATTTCCGTAGTCGCAAACGTGGAACGTAGGCGCCCCTTGTCGTCAATCTGCCGACAGTAGAAAGGAATTCTGTTGTCTGGATTCTGCGCGCGGATACGTACAACAAAGATTCGCGCAGCTGCTGGAAGTCGATGGACGTGTGCAGGTTCTCCGCATGGCAAGTCAGTCTCGCGCATTGCAGCTGCATATGCTTGGTTTAGGTCATACTTCCACACAGGGCCAAAATATCGCTTGGCACAATAGCAGAACCCGCCGCGCAATACAAAGCGCGTGATGATTGAATCAAGATCGGGCACAAGCGTTTCGACAATGACGCCTTCGGGGATGTTTTGCGCAAATATCTTGATGCACGTTCCGCCCATGGTGACATTAAACGGCGCGTCGAACGTGTCTAGCATGATTTGCTGCGCGTGTGTTATCGCGTGATACAAGCCCTCGGAATCGCGCATTGCGTATGCGCAGTGTCGTTTGTTTTTGGGGTCGAATTCTTCCTTTTCGAAGTCGATAGTGTTCGTCAGCTTAGGAAAATCCGGCGCAAAGGTAGAAACGAACTTTTCGAGACTGATCCCCGCTAGGCCAGTCATCGCAATCCCGTCTAGAAACTGCCAGCATTTAGCGTTTCGATTGTCTTTGTCACATGCTTTGACAATGCGCATGCCGCGCAATGCTTTTGACTTTGTGAGATAGGGAAGAATCACTAAGTCATCTTCGCGTATCAACGCAGCTGCGACAATGTAGGCGTCGAACCGATTGCCGTTCCATGCGACAAAACATGTGCCTAGGTTTTCCTCAGTCAAGAACTGAGTACGAAGCAACGCCGTTAGATGCACCATGTCTCGAATCGGAGATTCGACTACAAAGCCTGCGCCGTATGCAGTGAGATAAAGCGGGCGCGGCGTGCCGACACGTATGCGTGTCGTTTCGAAGTCATACGCAATCAAGCGTGCGGGTTTTGGCTTCTTCGCGCGCGGCTTGCGTCGCCTTAGCGCCGGCTTACCGTCGTGCTTGTGTCGCAGGAAGTGACTAGCGATTGCGTCGCTTATTTCCTCGCGCTTTTCCCTTGTTTGCATTCTTGTCTTTCCGCGTGTCAAGTTGCAGCAAAATTTGATCTGCGTACTTTGTGCCGCTCTCACCTGTAGCCGGTGCGTGGCGGGTTTCTAGTTTTTCGTTGATGCTCTGCAAAACAATGTCGGGATGCGCGTCGCGCGCCATTGACGTGTAGGGCGTGAATACGCGTTGACGTTCTACCCCTGCCCTTAGTTCTGCCTTGATCTGTTCGCGCGCGGTGATGCGTTGGCGCGTGCGTGGCAGGCCAGTTTTCACGCGTTCTTTGTCGCGTTCGTTGGCTTGCTTGTTATACAGCTGAAGATTGACTATTGAACCGACCGACGCGCTGTAGTAGGCGCCTGATTTTTGCGATGTCTTAATCCAAGCGTTTCGCAGTCGATCATCCAGCCAGTGCGTGTGAAGGGCTCCGACACGTTCGCCCAAAAGTGTGCGGATGCGCGCCTGCCCTTGCAATTCGTTTTCTTCGATGAAGTCGCGGCAGTATTCCGGCGACCCCTTGAACACCAGTTCACCGCCGACAAACACGCCTTTGTGTGCCAGGGGGAGGCGTTCAGCGTAAATCGGCACGTTACCGTCGAACGGTAGGCCGTGGCGCTTGGCGACCCCGCGCGCTACGTCTTTGTGTATGTCAAACGCGACTTGTACACTTTCGGCTATGTCGTCGCGCGCTTCGTAGTATTGATTACTGCGGCCTGATGCTGCGTTATGCAGTATTCGAGACACCTGCTGGTGTGTCAGTCCCGCCAGGGCGGCGGTTTTGCGGATGCTTCCGGCGCTTGTGTAGATAAGCGCCAAGCGATCAGCGATGGAAAGTTTCAAAGCGCGCCCCCTTGATTTGTAGGCGCGACGTCTCCACAATAGCAACCGTCAATCGCTTGTTTGTGTTTCATATCCCCGGGTGCAGGGTGTTTGCTGACCCGACCATTTTGCACCCGGGGCCCCTTTAGGGCAAACCTGACGATTGACGCCAACCCCTTGGAGCCTTGCAAATGCCTTTCCCCGCCGTCGACCCCGCCAAGAACCCCGCCATGGATGACGACTCCTCGCACGTCGCCACCGCCCGCATCGGCTTTCGCGACGGTGTGCTGCACCAGTTGTGGGTGCCTTGCGACTGGGCAGCGCATGTGCCCGAGTGGCGCCCCGTGGACGACTACAGCGACGCGCCGGCGCCCGAACCCGCGCCGGCCGGCTGACCGATCAATCCAGCCGCCGACCAGTAGCAGGGGCACGATCCGCCCCGCGCGAACGTCGGCGGATTGACAAAGGGGGCCGCGTGGCCCCCTTTTCATTTGCCGAAGATGACGGCGCCCGGTCTGTCGTCACTGTGTCTGTAGACAGTGAACCCGTGACGCTGGATCAGGCGCCGCTGGCGCTTGCGCTGCTTTGCGTTGCCCGACAGTCCGGCCGCATAGCAAGACTCCCGAAACCCCAAAGACGCGGGCAGGGGCGCCGACACCGGGTAGGCGCGCGCCTTCACAGGCCATACCCGCATCATTGCGACACCCCCGGCTTCGCAGCTGCGCACACGCGCCTGATGTCTTCATCGGCGATGTTCGAAGCGATGCCGACCCCGCCGTAACGCGACACGATCACGCCGCCGCTGCCGTCCAGATTGCACATGAGGCGGTTTTCGAAGATGCGCGTGTCTGCGCATCCGGCCAGGGCGACAGCTGCCGCGATGGTGGCAGCCTTCAGGCCAAACCAGCCTTTGAAGATGTTGGGGTGAACCACGCGCCCGCGTGCGTACCCTATAAGACGGATACGCTGGTCAATCATTTTCAAGACTATTTCAGAATTAAGCATGTCAATCCTTGGTTGCGTTATTCAGGCTTGTCGTTAGGCCAGAATTCATCGGGGACGATGTAGCCGGCATTTTTCAGGATGCGGCAGACAGTCAGCGGCAGAACCGCCACGCCATCATAGTCTGTCAGCGTTTTTGATTGATCGAACCATAGGCCGCCTGCGGTGCCATCGGCGACGCGTTCAAAGTATCCGTAGCGTGTCGATGGCGACACTTGCAGCGTGAATTTGTCGTTCGACAAATTGACCGTATAGCGATGCTTCATTTCCCACACTCCCGCGCGCGACACATGCGCGCGTGTGGTGATTGTCGGCGCAGCTGACAGATTCTTCACCCCTCATTCACGGGGGTACACACCCGGTCTGGAAATTTGGGCTGTAGCGCGTTTTCTGCGCGTGCAGATGTGTCGGTATTCGCGCGATGCGTTCGCGTTTCGTTATGCGTTACGAAATTGCAGGGTGCGCGCGTGTGGGTGGGGTTATGCGCGGCGTGCATGACGTGGGGGGTGTGCGCTGTGCTGTGGGGGGG
>CAZIIR010000009.1:10772-18394 GCA_964539475.1 uncultured Candidatus Saccharibacteria bacterium | reverse complement strand
CATTTTGAGAAAATGTGTTTTAGGGAGTAAGATAAAAAAATGAAAGACAGGACAGGGGTATTTACCTTGGTTCGGCAATTACTTTTTGGGCTGGCGGTTGGGTTTATAATCGGCGTCGGTTTTTCTTCTGCTGGCAGCTGGGCCGGGGGTTTTACTGGGCCAGTAATTGGTTTGGCTGTAGCCCTTACTCTTATTTATTTTGTTCGGGGACGACAGTTTAATTTGTATATTTTTAGTGCTGTTATTTTGTTTGGATTCGTTTTCGGTACCCTGCGTTTTAACTGGGAGGCTCAAAATGATTTGTCGCTGGTAGATAAGTTGGGACAAAAAGTAGTAGTGACAGGGGTGATAGTAGAAAGTCCCGATGAACGAGACACAACCACTAGGCTGGTGGTAAAAGTTAGCGAGTCTTCGGCCAAAATATTGGTTTCAACTCAACCGTATAAAGAATTTGCTTATGGTGATTTAGTGAAAGCCACAGGCACTCTGACTGAGCCGGCCAATTTCACCACTGACGCTGGACGCGAGTTTGACTACGTTTCGTATTTAAAGGTTCGGGGGATTGAATATGAAATATCTTTTGCGCAGACAGAAATTTTGGGCCACGATAAAGCCAACCCGCTCTTGGCCCAGTTGTTTAAGGTCAAAAGATTGTTTATTGAAAAATTGAATTTGGTTTTACCAGAGCCCCAAGCTTCGCTCTTGGCCGGCCTTTTGGTGGGTGAGCGGCGAGGCTTAGGTACTGATTTAACCACTGACTTTCGCCGGGCCGGGTTGGTACATATTGTGGTTTTATCTGGCTACAATATGACCATTGTGGCCGAAGCTCTTATGATTTTTCTGGCTTATTTTCTAAGTTTTAACTTAACCCTACTAGCTGGGGCGGGTAGTATTTTACTTTTTGCTCTCATGGTCGGCGGGGGACCAACTGTGCTACGAGCCTCACTGATGGCCCTGCTTGCTATTTGGGCGCGCGCCACTGGTCGCAGTTACGAGGCCACTCGCGGCTTGTTTTTAGCAGGAGTGGTTATGTTGGTGCATAATCCGTTGATTTTGGCTTACGATACTGGTTTTCAATTATCTTTTCTGGCCACTCTTGGTCTAATTTATTTATCGGCGCCGATTGAGGCTAAACTAAAATGGCTGACGGAAAAGTTTGGCTTACGGGGTATAGTTTCTTCAACTTTAGCAGCTCAGCTAGCAGTTTTACCTTGGTTGTTTTATAAAATCGGGGAAGTCAGCTTGGTGGCGCTACCGGCCAATATTTTAGTGGTGCCGTTTATTCCTTTGACCATGCTCGCTGGTTTTGTTGCCGGTATTAGTGGTTTTCTATCTTACTATTTATCATTTGTTTTTGGTGTGCTGACACATTTTATGTTGTCTTATGAATTGTTTATAGTGGCTATGGCTAGTCACTTACCTCTGGCAAGTGTGTCGGTTCCTCAGGTGTCGATGTTCTTGGTTCTTTTATTTTATCTCCCATTAATTTGGTGGGGAGTTGGTTATAAAAAAGAAACACTATCAACAGATAATATTCAAAATGATTTGAAACCGTTTTGAATATCTATATAATTAAAAGATATTAGAAGTTAAATATTTTCTCATGGCTGCAGCAGTTTCCACTTTGAAAAACAAAAGCGTTATTATCGCTTTTATCCTCGGTATAGTTTTTGCCGTTTTTGTCGCTCATGCTTATGTTATATACCAGACTAGAGCTTTAGCTTTGCAAAACCGGGCGGACATTGCCCAGATCGCTTCTTTCCTACAACAAGCGACCGGCGCTTCTCCGGTTACTCCCGCCCCGGCCACTACTACCGACGAAGAAGACGAAGAATAGTTTTTCAGAATACCAAAACCCCGGCGCCCGTGAGGGCGCCGGGGTTTTTGCTATAATTTTATTATGAATAACAGGCGACCACGTTGGCTGGGGCTCATTTTGCTTTTAGGACTAGTAATTGGGCTTTGGCTAGTAATTTTTTCTTTGGACTTTTCGCCTAAGCTAAAAGTGGCTTTTTTAGATGTTGGCCAAGGGGATGCCATATTAATTGAGGGTCCAAATGGTAATCAAATATTGATTGACGGTGGTTCTGGTCGGCAGGTTTTGCGGGCCCTTGGTCGCGAGTTACCTTTTTATGACCGCACTATTAATCTAGTTATTGCCACTCATCCTGATGCGGACCATATTGGGGGACTACCTTTTGTTTTTGACCGTTATCGAGTCTTAGGAATAATGGATAATGGTCAGACGGAAACCGCCGAGGATTTTGTGTGGTTTGATAAGGGGGCGAAAAAAGAAACTCCCACGCGCCTTAAGGCACGTGGTGGTCAAACTGTTGATCTGGGTAACGGGGCAAAATTAGAAATTCTTTTTCCCTTGCGCGACATGACTGGTCTGGAGACTAATCGGGCGTCGATTATAGTTCGCTTGGTGTATGGCGCCAATGAGTTTCTTTTAACTGGTGATGCTCCGCAAGAAATAGAAACATATTTGGTAGAAAAATATGGGCCCCAGTTACAATCAGATGTTTTAAAACTTGGACACCATGGCTCCCGCACTTCAAGTGGCCAGAATTTTTTAAGTACTATAAAACCACAGTATGCAGTTATTTCAGCTGGGCGTGACAATCGTTATGGCCACCCTCACCAAGAGGTGTTGGTCCGGCTAAAAGAGATGAATATTTTTACTACTAATACCGCCAAACAAGGGACGATTGAATTTATTTCTGATGGCAAGACTTTAGAGTGTCGCCGTTGTCAGTAAAAAACCACCGGTCTGGTGGTTTTTTAGATCATCCTAATCTCTAGATGTTTGTTTTTCTTTAGGCAAGAAGTGCAAATCTTGATTCTGCCACCACCAGCTTGGGCTGGCAAAGCGGCCCATTGTAAATTGGGTTGTTTGCGGGATTTGGCAATCGGATTGAACTTGGTAGCACGGACCCGGTTCGAGTATCCTCCGACCATTTGGCTGGTTTTAGCACAGATTGGGCAAGCTTTCATATGTTTAAATTAGACTGGATTATGTTATCATAGCTTAATTAGCTTGTAAATAAGACATAAAATATGGGTCCAGAAATAATATTTTTTGTTGCCATTCTTCTGGTGTCGGTAGTGATACACGAAGTTTCGCATGGTTATATGGCCTATATCTTGGGCGACTCGACCGCCAAGCATGCTGGTCGTCTGACCCTAAACCCCTTAGCCCATATTGACCCTATCGGGTCGGTAGTAGTGCCAGTAATCACTAGTTTGCTGGGGATGCCTTTTGGTTGGGCCAAACCGGTACCCTTTAACCCTTATAACTTGTCGGCGGGGAAGTGGGGCCCGGCCCTCGTGGCGGTGGCCGGGCCAGTGTCTAATCTATTAATAGTCGCGTTTTTTGCTATTTTACTGAGGTTCTCACCTTTTTTGGGACTGACGGGGGCATTTTTAGAGTTTTCAACACTCATTATCTTGGTTAACTTGTGGCTGGCTTTTTTTAACCTTATCCCGGTGCCCCCGCTTGATGGTTCCAAAATCTTGTTTGCCCTTATTCCCTATAAATTGCGGAAAATTGAGCAAATAATGGAGCAATATCAGCTTTTGCTAATAATTTTGGCTATTTTCTTTATTTCTGGGCTAGTTTCGCCGGTGGTGGAGGCGGTTTTTAGGTTGTTGACGGGGTCAGCAATATAAGGTTAATCTGAAAGGAGAAAACTGGTATTCAACAAGGGAGTGTCGAGTCATGTGTCAAATTATTCCTCGGGCACCATATTGCCCTTTTCACACCCCTCAAGCTGATCCAACCCGTGAGGAGTATGACCTCTACGGGGATGGATGCAATTGTGGTAAGGGGACTGCCTCTTACGACAACGCGCCAGAGGCGGTGCAGTGTTTGTGTCCTGCTGAGGAGTGAGGCTTGGGCCGGGCGAGGGTTGTACAACCCTCGCCCGGCCTTTTTCTTGCATTTTGCCCCGGTCTGTATTAAAGTGTTTCCTGTTTATGCCAACTATTAATCAATTGGTTCGCAAGAGCCGTAAAAAGGTAGTCAAACGATCTAAATCTGTCGCGCTCGCGATGGGTTTTAATACGCGCAAAAATCGGCCGGTTTATTACAACTCGCCGTTTAAGCGTGGGGTTTGTCTACAGGTAAAGACAACTACTCCTAAGAAACCAAACTCGGCTTTGCGTAAAATTGCTCGTGTTCGTTTGACCAATGGGATGGAAGTTACTTGCTACATTCCAGGTATGGGCCACAACCTCCAGGAACACTCGGTGGTGGTTATTCGCGGAGGTCGAGTAAAAGACCTTCCGGGTGTGCGCTATCATATTGTGCGTGGTGTGCTTGATACAGCCGGAGTAGAGAAACGCCGCAAGGGTCGCTCGAAATATGGTAACAAGCGCCCAAAAGCTAAATAATTTAAAATTTTATAATCAATCATGCGTCGCAAGCATAAGCCAACATCTCGTCTGCAACCTGACCTTGTCTACCAGAACTTAAAAGTAGAGAAGCTTATTAACTATGTAATGGAACGAGGTAAAAAGAATACCGCTCGTAAAATAGTTTATGGAGCCCTCGAAGAAGTTAAAGAAAAAACCAAAGCTGAGCCACTCGAAATCTTCGAACAGGCTATCAACAATGTTGGTCCTCAAATGGAAGTACGCTCACGCCGCGTGGGAGGAGCAAACTATCAAGTGCCTCATGAAGTGCGCCCAGAACGCCGCTTGGCTCTCGGTTTGCGCTGGATTATTGATGCAGCTAAGGCTAAATCTGGCCGACCAATGCTTTCACGTCTAGCCGACGAGCTAGTAAGTGCTGCCAAAAATGAAGGCGACGCTATCAAGAAGAAGGAAAACGTCCACAAAATGGCTGAAGCCAACCGGGCTTTTGCTCACTTTGCTGTCGCTCGGAAGAAATAAGGTTAAACTGGAGACAGATTGGCTAGCTAGCGTGAGCTGTCTTTAAAGATTGGTTTTGTTTTAAGTAGTTTTTTAAAAATAGGATTAAATAATAAGTGAAGGCGGGGCGATAATTTAAAATTTGCTTCGTTAATAATAAATAAATTTATGGCTAGAGATTATCCTTTAGAAAAAGTACGCAATATTGGTATTATTGCTCACATTGACGCTGGTAAAACCACTTCGACCGAGCGCGTTTTGTATTACACTGGTGTTTCGCACAAAATTGGGGAAGTGCACGAAGGGGCCGCTACAATGGACTGGATGGAGCAAGAACGTGAGCGGGGTATTACTATTACCTCAGCGGCCACGACCGCTTTTTGGACCCCAACTTCCGACCCAAAAAATCCTGACAAAAAACATCGTATCAACATTATCGATACCCCAGGTCACGTAGACTTCACGGCCGAAGTAGAGCGCTCGCTCAAGGTGTTAGATGGTGGCGTGGTGGTTTTTGATGGTGTGGCCGGAGTAGAACCACAGTCTGAAACTGTTTGGCGCCAAGCGGACAAATATAAAGTGCCTCGCATTTGTTTTGTAAACAAGCTCGACCGCATGGGGGCTAGCTTTGATCACTCTTTTAAAACTATTATTGACCGACTGACTAAAAATGCGGTACGGGTTCAGATTCCAATTGGTGAAGATGACGCCCACGAAGGGGTAATCGATTTGCTTCAGCTAAAAGGTTATTTGTTTGAAGGTAATATGGGTAACGAAATTAAGGAAATCGAAATCCCAGAAAATCTAAAAGCGGATGCTATAAAATATCGCGCGGAACTTATTGAAAAAGTAGTCGAACACGATGATGCGATGATGAGTGCCTACTTAGAAGGCAAGGAACCAAGCATTGAAGACGTAAAGAAGGTTTTGCGTAAAGCGGTTATTGCTAATGAATTGGTGCCAGTGTTCTGTGGTTCCGCTCTCAAAAACAAAGGAGTGCAACTGGTTCTCGATGGTGTGATCGATTATTTGCCAAGCCCTCTAGATATTCCTCCAGTACATGGTAAAGACCCGGTAAGTGGAGAAGAGGCTACTCGTGAGTCTAGCGACACCGCACCCCTAGCTGGCCTAGTGTTCAAACTACAAAGCGACCCGTTTGTGGGTCAGTTATCTTATATTCGTATTTATTCTGGAGTGCTAACGGCTGGTTCTTATGTTTACAACTCGACCACTGGCGATAAAGAGCGGATTGGTCGTATTGTGCGGATGCATGCCAACCACCGGGAAGAGGTAAAAGAAGTTTATGCCGGGGAAATTGCCGCAATTGTGGGCCTAAAAAGCACCCGCACTTCCGACACTTTGTGTGATGAAGCCGAGCCAATCATTCTCGACCAAATTGTTTTCCCAGAACCAGTGGTGTCTTTGCGCATTGAACCAAAAACCAAAGCTGACCAAGAAAAAATGGGTATGGCACTCAAGAAGTTGTCGGATGAGGACCCAACTTTCAAGGTGAAGTCAGATCCAGAAACAATGGAAACCATTATTGCTGGTATGGGTGAGCTACACCTCGATATTATTGTCGACCGAATGAAGCGTGAATTTAATGTGGAAGCCAATGTCGGTGCACCACAGGTAGCTTATAAAGAAACCATTACGACCGAAGCGGAAGCGGAATGTAAATATGTTAAACAGTCTGGTGGTAAAGGTCAGTACGGCCATGTACGTTTGCGAATTAAGCCACTCGATAAGACCCTAAAACCAGAAGATGCGCCGAAAAATGTAACTCGTGAAGCTAATTTTGAGTTTATTAACTCGATCAAAGGAGGTGTTATTCCTCAGGAATTTATTTCCCCGGTTGAAAAGGGTATTCGTGAAGGTATGAGTCGTGGTATTCAGGCAGGTTTCGAAGTGGTAGACGTGTCGGTTGAGCTTTACGATGGTTCTTACCACGATGTGGACTCTTCAGAAATGGCTTTCAAATTGGCGGGTTCAATGGCTTTCCAGGATGGTGCCAAAAAGGCCAAGCCGGTTCTACTCGAGCCAGTGATGAAAGTCGAAGTGGTAGTACCGGAAAAGTTTATGGGTGATATTACAGGTCATATTTCCTCGAAGCGTGGTCAGATTGAAGAAATGGAAGACCGAGGAAATCTAAAGGCGATTAAAGCCAAGGTGCCTCTAGCGGAAATGTTTGGCTATATTACTACTTTGCGTTCTATGACCGAGGGCCGTGGCTCGTATGTGATGGAGTTTTCGGAATACGCGATTATCCCACAGAACGTAGCGACGGCCATTATTGAAGGAAGGAAGAAATAGTTTTCTACCAATATACAAATTTACATAAACTCCCCCTTGCAAGCGAAGCTGGCAAGGGGGAGTTTAGTATGTTAGAACTAACCCAGCTTTTGGTCTAACTACAACCTGTTGGAGGAAAAAATTATGGCAAAGACCGTTTGGGCCGACTATCCGGTTGCGGTAGACTCCACCGGCGACCCGACTTTCAAAGCCCAGCTCTTGGCAGAGCAGCAATTTGAAGGTCAACCAATCAGGGCGGCTCTTGTCTGGGCACGCCGAAAAGCTTGTCTAGCGAGTTTACTCCTGGAAGTTCGTTTCGAGAAAATTTTTACCATTCAAGACGCGATTGGGATGCTCAAGCTATCGATCGACGTGGAAAAGTTTGCATTCCAATTGGGATGTATTCTGAAAGAAGGATACCCTGATTCGTTGCCTATCTGGCCACGGGAGATAGG
>CAZIIR010000009.1:0-10672 GCA_964539475.1 uncultured Candidatus Saccharibacteria bacterium | reverse complement strand
GTATTCTGAAAGAAGGATACCCTGATTCGTTGCCTATCTGGCCACGGGAGATAGGTGGAGGGCCGTTGTTTCTGGGTGCTTTGTCTGATGATATGGAGAAGGTCGCCGTCATCCGCCGCCAAGTCTGGGACGTTCTGCACCAGGTAGACCTGGACTGTGTCCAGGGACACGGAGGTTTTGTTGCTCAAGTTAACCGCGTTATCGAGATATTAGAGTCGGAGGAGAGAAATCTGAACCTCCCGCCTCTGCCCTGATTTTCGATCGACGGCTCACGCCGGCACCCCAGGGTGCCGGCGTTTTCTTAAACCTCAGGAGCCCAGGAGTTGGTGCGAGGGGTAAATTTGACATACCTCCTTTTCCTGCTATCATATATCCACGCCTTGCGCGTGCTTTTTGTTAATGTGTTTGCGTGCTCAATCTGGCCCTTGGACAGTTCAAGAATCAGCTTGAGCACGAAAATTGTTCGTTTATTATAAAATATTATCTAATCAATAAAGTTATGGCAGATACATTTGATCGTTCCAAGCCACACCTCAACATTGGTACTATCGGCCACGTTGACCACGGCAAAACCACTCTGACCGCTTCGATCCTCCATACTCTCGACCTGAACAAGGACAAGGGTTATGGTGCACGCGTGGAAGGGGTAGACGGTATTGACAACGCCCCGGAAGAAAAAGCCCGAGGGATAACCATTGCGCTTCACCACTCTGAGTACTGGACTGCAAAGCGCCACTATGCGCACATCGACGCTCCAGGTCACGCTGACTACATCAAGAACATGATTACTGGAGCCGCCCAGATGGACGGTGCGATCTTGGTAGTAGCCGCTACTGATGGTGCTATGCCTCAGACTCGTGAACACATTTTGCTCGCAAGGCAGGTGGGTGTACCAAAAATTATCGTTTTCCTTAACAAGTGCGACATGGTAGACGATCCAGATATGATCGACATGGTCGAGGAGGAAATTCGTGAATTGCTAGCTAAACAAGGTTTTGACAAAGACGCACCGGTTATCCGAGGCTCTGGTCTAAAAGCTTTGAATGCTACTTCGGCTGATGATGAATACGCGAAGAAAGTGCTAGAGCTCATGGACACCGTTGATGAATATATTCCTGAGCCAGTTCGTGAGACCGACAAACCATTCCTTATGCCAGTAGAAGATATCTTCTCTATTGAAGGTCGTGGCACAGTGGTCACTGGTCGTATCGAGCGCGGTATTGTAAAAGTTGGTGAAGAAATCGAGATCATTGGTCTTGGTGACACCAAAAAAACTACCGTGACTGGTATTGAAATGTTCAACAAAAACTTGGATGAAGGCCGAGCTGGAGACAACGCTGGTATCTTGCTTCGTGGTTTGAAAAAAGAAGATATTACTCGTGGTCAGGTGCTAGCTAAACCAGGTTCAGTAACTCCTCACACTGACTTTGAAGCGGAGGTGTACATCTTGAACAAGGAAGAAGGTGGTCGCCACACTCCATTTTTCACTGGTTACAAACCTCAGTTCTACGTCCGCACAACCGACGTGACTGGTGAAGTAACCTTGGCGGAAGACGTCAAAATGGTTATGCCTGGTGATACAGTTAAATTTAAAGTTAAACTGGTAGCCCCAGTAGCGATGGAAGCGCAAACTCGTTTTGCTATTCGTGAAGGTGGCCGAACCGTGGGTGCTGGTGTGGTAACTAAGATCAACGCCTAAATTACTCCTGTTCCCTTATTGACTTAAAATGGCCACAGCCACTCTCAAATCCAAAAAGACCAAAAAAGCTGACGCGGCCGACACCGGCAAATTGCGCATCAGGGTTTCGGCTTATGAAAACAAAGTATTGGACGCTAGTGTCAAGCAGATTATTGATACGGCTATCCGTTATGACGCTGTTATTCATGGACCGATTCCTTTGCCGACAGAAATCAAAAAATACACTGTCAACCGCTCGAGCTTTATCGACAAAAACTCGCGGGAACAATTTGAGATGCGTGTTCACAAAAGACTTATCGACATCTTGAGTCCGTCACCAAAGATTATTGAATCACTGACAAACTTGAACTTGCCGAGCGGAGTCAATATTGACGTCAAAATGGTCTAGGAAAAAGATATGTGCCTTGACTGAACCTGGCCCGCCTACTGGCGGGCCAGGTTCAGGATTAGACACGAATCTGATTTCGTGATAGATATTAAACCGAAGAATATAGTTAAAACAATGAAATTTCTGCTTGGCAAAAAAGAGAATATGACCCAAATTTTTACCGACGACGGCCGGGTGGTGCCAGGTACGGTTATTGCTGTTGGTCCTCTGACAGTAACCCAGGTCCGAACCAACGCTAAAGATGGTTACGAGGCAGTGCAGGTAGGCTTTGGGGAACGAAAGGCTTCACGTTTGTCGAAGTCAGTTCAGGGTCACACTCGAGCGACTATGCCGAAAGAAGGCTTTGGTTTTGAGCTTTTGCGCGAATACCGTGTGGAAGGTGGCTTGGGTGAGGTCAAAGCCGGGGATACTCTAGATACTTCTAATTTTACCGAAGGTGATATGGTAACAGTGTCAGGTGTTTCAAAGGGTAAGGGTTTCCAAGGTGTCGTCAAACGCCATGGTTTCCACGGAGGCCCACGTTCTCATGGTCAGAAGCACTCTGAACGTGAGCCTGGCTCGATCGGCGCTGGCGGGATGCAGAGAGTATTTAAAGGGAAGCGTATGGCTGGCCGGATGGGTGGTGATATGATTACTCAGAAAACTATTCGCATTGTAAAAATAGACAAAGAGGGTAGTAAAATATTTGTTAGCGGTTCAGTACCTGGTCGTCGGGGGACGGTGGTGGCGATTTGTGGTTAACCTGCCTATATTCAGACTTTAAATAATATGGAAGCAAAAATTTACAATAAAAGCGGAGCGGAGGCTGGCAAAATCACTCTCGATGACAAGCTTTTTGGTTTGTCCTGGAATGCTGACCTTGTTCACCAGGTGGTGACTAGTATGCAAAACAATGCTCGGGTAAATGTTGCCCATACTAAAAGCCGAGGAGAAGTTTCTGGTGGTGGTAAAAAACCTTGGCGCCAAAAGGGTACAGGGCGGGCTCGCCACGGCTCGACTCGTTCGCCGATTTGGGTGGGTGGTGGTGTGGCTCATGGTCCACGCAACGAGCGTGAATTTGAGCGCAAAATTAACAAAAAAATGAAGACCAAAGCTTTGTTTACTATCTTGTCGCGCAAATTGCGTGACGGAGACCTAGTTTTTGTTGATAGCTTAGATTTTACTACTCCAAAAACAAGTCAGGCTCAGAAAGCAGTAGACTCGCTTTCCGGTATCAAAGGTTTGGAAAAAATGGCTTACAAAACAGGTAAGCGGGCCTATCTTGCTTTACCAAGTAAAGATGAGAATGCTTTGCTTAGTTTCCGTAATTTTAAAAGTATTAAAGTGGAAGAAGCTCGCAATGCCAACCCTTTGGATTTGATGAATTACAAATACATTGTTATGGTTTCGCCAACCGAAGCGATTAAAGCTCTAACCACTCGTGTTAAATAAAAAATATGGCTAGACAAGAACTTACAACCGGAGCTGTTATCCTTACCCGCCCTCGAATTACCGAAAAGGCTTCTTCGTTGACCGAAAAAAACGAACCAGTTTACACTTTTGAAGTGGCAGCGGCGGCGGGTAAGATTGCCATTGCCCGTGCTATTAAGGAAAAGTACGGCCTTACTCCTCTGAAGGTTAATATTATTAATTTACCCGGCAAGCGGGTCGTTGTCCGAGGTAAGCGTGGTGTCACCGCGGGGATTAAGAAGGCAATGGTCTATTTACCCAAAGGCAGTCAGATTGATTTTATTTAGTATATTTGTATGAAAACTTTTTCACCTACTAGTCCATCCCGCCGGCAAATGTCCGTTGTTACCTTTAAAGGGGTTTTGACGGCGTCTAAGCCTCATAAAGCCTTAACTAAAGGTAAGAAGCGCGGTTCTGGTCGCAACAGTACAGGACGCATTACTGTTCGCCACAAAGGGGGTGGCCATAAACGCACACTTCGTCTTGTGGATTTTAAGTATGACAAGCGCGGTATTCCGGCCACCATCAAGACGGTGGAATATGACCCAAACCGTTCGGCTTTTATTGCTTTAGTTTGTTATAAAGATGGTGAGTATCGCTACATTGTGATACCTCAGAATATGACTGTAGGGGACACATTTATTGTTTCAGCCGAAGCGGATACTAAGACTGGTAATCGTTTACCACTTAAGAAAATTGCTTCCGGTACTTTTGTTTACAACCTAGAAGTAAAGCCAGAAGGTGGGGCCAAGCTCATTCGTTCGGCCGGCTCGTATGCGGAGGTTTTAGCCAATGACGCTGGTTACACTAGTGTCAAAATGCCTTCCGGAGAAGTACGCCGAATCAATGAAAATGCCTGGGCTTCTGTCGGGGCAGTGTCAAACGAAGAATACAAACTCTCTAATTTTGGTAAGGCTGGTAAGAGTCGCTGGAAAGGTATTCGCCCAACTGTTCGTGGTAGTGCTATGAACCCGGTAGACCACCCACACGGAGGAGGTGAAGGCCGGCAGGGTATTGGCTTGCGTCGCGGACCTAAAACTCGCGAGGGTAAGCAGGCCTATGGTGTACGCACCCGCCGCTCCAAGAAATATTCAGACAAGTTTATTGTTACTCGCCGTAAAGGCAAACGTTAGACTTGAATTAAATCTAAAAACCAGAAAAAACCGCTCGCAAGAGCGGTTTTTTCTGGTTTTTAGAGGGCTCCTGTGTTAGAAATAAATTAGATGCAATAATAAACCAGACGGAGAAGGAAAAGGAAGGTATGTGCAATGATGCAGACGAGAGAGAAGAGAGTAATCTAAGCCGGCTTTCAACTGCAGAACTGGAGGTTATCGATAGAGATATCGAAAATCTCAACCTGATGGCACGAAGCTTAGCTAGAACACCAAAGGAAAGGAGTGGATATGGCCGTCGAGCGGATTGACCCAAAAGAAGAGCCCTTGAAAATCATCCCTGAACTCAGGGAACGACTGGTTGGACACCAAGTTTTTGCCAATCGAATACAAGCTCTGACTTTGAAATTAGTGGGTGAGATGATGGTTTTTCATGAACCTTTCCACCCGGAAGATGTGGTTACTCAGCTCAACCATGTTTTGTCTACAGTGAGAAAGGCCGGGGTGACAGGTAAAATTCCCTTGAATGACTCTAGTCTAGCGTTGTCACCCCAAGCTGAGGAAATGCTGGACTTTTCCCGGAATAAAGATGGGGACCCAGAACCTGGTCGGTGGTGTAATCGCCGGACCAATATGGAAAACAAGGGCCGGGTAGTACTCGCCTTAGATGAGCGCGGTAACCATACGCTGCGGGCGCTGGCTCGGCTCGTGGCTGTGCACCTACACGGGCAAGACAAGTTTGCCTCCTGGGTGGAGGTTGTGGCCGGTCTAGAGGAGGTGATGCGGGTGGTAAAGTCGTGGTGATAGTATTTTGGCTGGCGTGGGCGAGGTATACCTCGCCCACGCCTTTCTTTTTACTACTGGTTGTTTGACCCGGTAGTAGATTTTGCCACTTTGCGCCTTAGGTTGACGCATAAAACGCTATGGCAAAATTCACTACCGGGTTTGACATTATCGCTTTATCTGCTAATATATTCCCGTGCTTACGGTCGGGCGACTGAAGCCCGATTTTTTTTGAAATATGCCTCGATCACTCAAAAAGGGTCCCTACGTGGACGAAAAACTAATGAAAAAAGTGGCAGCCAAAAAGCCTGGTCAGGAAACGATCAAGACTTGGGCGCGCCGCAGTCAAATTGCCCCAGAAATGGTTGGTTTTACTTTTGGTGTTCACAATGGAAAAGACCATCTAGAGGTATTTGTCACTGAAGAAATGGTTGGTCACCACTTGGGTGAGTTTTCACCAACCAAGAAGTTTTACCGCCATGGTGGTAAGATGCAAAAAGAATTAGAACAGAAGAAAAAGGAGGCAGAGATTGCGGCGGCTAAAGCGGCTAAGGCCCCAGCTGATGGTAAAAAATAAATTAGAGTATGAAAGCTTCACTTACCAATTATCGTCAGGCTCCTCGCAAAGTAAGATTGCTGGCCGATTTGGTGCGAGGTAAAAGTGTTAGCTCGGCTCTATTAGAGCTAGATTTTGCCGATAAACGAGCCGCCCTCCCTCTTAAAAAACTTATTGACTCGGCTGTTGCCAATGCTGAAACCAATTTTGATACTCGAAAAGAAAATCTTTTTATTAAGGAAATCCGGGTCGACAAAGGTTTGGTGATGAAGCGGTCCTTGCCCCGGGCTCGTGGTCGGGCTACTCCTATCAACCATCGGACTAGTCATATTAATGTAGTCCTTGGAACAAAGGAAGATAAAACACCAGTAGTTGTTGAAGCCAAGGTCAAAGCTACTACTAAAAAAGATAAGACGGCTAAGCCTAAAGCAATCAAGAAATAAATATGACACACAGCGTTCATCCATATTCACACCGACTGGGTATTATTAGGGACTGGAAGTCTCGTTGGTTTGGTACTCGTGGTAAATATCAGGAGTATTTAAAAACAGATATTTTATTGCGCGAATATTTGACCAAGCGTTTGCGAGGTTTTTATGTCGACGTGGTAGAAATTGAACGCAGTGAAAATGTTTTTCGGGTTATCATAAAAACTTCTCGACCGGGTATGGTGATTGGTCGCTCGGGTGAAGGTTCGGCCAAGCTAAAAGCCGATATCTTGAAACAGATGAAAAAGATCGGTAATTCAATCCCTAAAGAAGTTAAGGTCGATATTGAAGAAATAAAAGACCCCGAAGCTCACGCTGCGATTGTGGCTTATATGATTGCTGAAGCCCTAGAAAAGCGTATGCCTTTCCGCCGAATTATGAAGCAGACTATTGAGAAGGTAATGGCTCAGCGCAATGTGCAGGGTATCAAGATCAACTTGTCTGGCCGTCTTGGTGGGGCCGAAATGGGTCGCCGTGAATCACAGAAAGCCGGCCAGGTGCCTTTGCAGACCCTGCGGGCCGATGTTGATTTTGCTCGGGAAAAAGCCTATCTGCCTTATGGAGTAATTGGGGTGAAGGTGTGGATTTACCGGGGTGAGATTTTCGATAATAAATAAGTTTTTTATATGTCTCTTTTTCCTAAAAAAGTAAAACACCGCAAATGGCAAACCGGCCGAGTAAATCCGGACAAAAAACGAGTTGCCACTCGGGGGATTAAGATGTCCTTTGGTTCTTTTGGTTTGAAAGCCGACGGGGTAGCCCGCATCAAGTCAAACCAAATCGAAGCTGCTCGTAAAACAATTGCTCGCCAAATGCAGAAAAAGGGTAAGCTGTGGATTCGCGTTTTTCCAGACCGACCTTTTACTGCTAAAGCCGCTGAAGTAGGTATGGGTAAAGGTAAAGGTGATCCACAGGGCTATGAGGTGGAGGTTTTACCAGGTCGCCTTATTTTTGAGCTCGACGGTTTAGACGAAGCTACTTCCCGGGAGGCTCTTCGTAAAGCCGGAGCTAAACTACCAGTGAAGACTAGGATTGTCGCCCGTTAATATATACTTATGGACACTAAAGATTTACGTAAAAAAAGCGAAGCCGACCTTAAAAAACTTCTAGCAGAAAAAAGAAGCGAGCTTTTGGCGTTTCGTTTTAGCTTGGCTGGCGCCAGAACTAAAAATGTAAAAGAAGGGCGAAATACTCGTAAGCTAGTGGCTCAAATTTTGACCATCTTGCGCGAGAGCCTAAAAAAAGCTAATGTATAGCATTATTTTATGACCGACACTACCAACAAAAAAATAGAGGGCAAGACTTTTAAAGGGAAAGTTGTTTCCGATAAAATGGACAAAACTGTCGTGGTAGAGGTGGCTACTTTTAAGCAACACTCTAAGTACGGTAAATTTCAGACTCGCCACAAGAAGTTCAAAGCTCATGATGAGGCCAATGCTTATAAAGTGGGCGATGAGGTGACTATCAAGGAGGTCAAGCCAATTTCCAAAGACAAAAATTTTATCGTAGTCAAATAATATGATTCAAGACCGCTCTATCGTAAAGATTGCTGACAATACCGGCGCCAAAATCGGCCGTGTTTTCAAGGTGTTGGGCGGTTCCAAGCGGCGCTATGCCGAAATTGGTGACTTGGTAGTAATGTCTGTTCAAACCGCGGAGCCACGCAAAGGGGTAAAGAAGAAGGAGGTGGTTCAGGCGGTAGTAGTACGCCAGACCAAGCCTTATCGTCGCAAAGATGGGTCCTATGTTCGTTTTGATGAAAACGCCGTCGTAATTCTCGAAAAGGGTAAGCAAGACCCAAAGGGTGGGCGTATTTTCGGTCCTATTCCGCGCGAAATTCAGGAGAAAGGTTATCAGAAAATCGCTTCGCTTGCTCCCGAAGTAGTTTAAATTATTTTTATGAATACTCTTCACGTTAAAAAAGGGGATACAGTGACAGTGGTTACTGGAAAAGATAAAGGCAAAAGCGGCAAAATCGTGCGCTCTTTGCCTAGTCGCTCCTTGGTGGTAGTTGAAGGTCTAAACCTTAAAAACCGTCGGGTCAAGGCTCGGACCAACAAAGACGCTGGTCAGACTGTTCAGTTTTCTGCCCCGATCCATGTTTCTAATGTAAAGCTTTCGACCAAGGCGACCCCAGCCAAAAAGACTGCTAAAGCTAAGACTACTAAAAAATAAAGGCTTATGATTATTCCCCTTAAAGAAAAAATAGAAAAGATTAAACCAGCAATGCGCGAAGCGCTAGGGGTGAAAAATGATTTAGCTTTGCCTCGTTTGGTAAAAGTAGTGGTTTCTTCTGGTACTGGGAAGGCTAAAGATAAAAAGCGTAATGAGCTCGTGGCCGACCGCTTGTCGAAGATTACCGGTCAGAAGGCGGCTTTGCGTGGAGCAAAACAGTCGATTGCAACCTTTAAACTGCGCCAAGGAGAAATCATTGGTGCTGCCGTAACTTTGCGTGGCCCACGGATGTACAAATTCCTCGATAAACTTTTCAATATTGCTATGCCTCGTATGCGCGACTTCAAAGGCTACGCCGAGACTCATATCGATAATATGGGTAACCTTACTATTGGTATTCGTGAACACGTGGTTTTCCCCGAGACTGTCGACGAAGAAATCAAAGATGTATTTGGGATGTCAGTAACAATTGTAACAACCGCTATAGATAAAAAACAAGCCTTGGCGTTTTTCAAGGAACTAGGGTTTCCGTTCAAAAAGTAGGCGCTCGCCTAGCTTCCGTTTCAAAACACAGAAAACCACTCCAGCGAGTGGTTTTCTTCTGCTCCACCGGGGCCGTTTGACCTCGTTGCTACGCAACCGGCTTCGCCAAAGGCCAAAACCATGCCGGCCGACAGCTCCGCAAGGTTTTGAAACGGAACTAGGCTCGCTGGGTTGGAATAAGATAACTGACCCCCTCATTTCCCGACCATTGCAAAGCGACAGTGAAAATCAGGGAGGTGGAACAGAAAAATGGAACTGTCTGACGAACGATTGGTGAGGAGTTTTCCATTTTTCGTCGTGCAGACGACCATAATTTTCCTGATGCGGAGCACGGTGGGAGGGAAAGGAGGGGGGTTAAATAAAATATTAAAGAAAGGAGATCGGGTGTTTGACATACCCCCTTTATATTGATAGTATATTGCCAGCCCGTTTAGGGCTTTACTTTTAATTATGGCCAAGAAATCAGTCATTGCTCGCAGTCTAAAGACTCCGAAATTTGCTTCCCGCGTTGTCCGGCGTTGTTTCCGGTGCGGCCGCAAGCGGGGGTATATGCGCGATTTTGACCTCTGCCGTATTTGTTTCCGCGAACACGCCAATGAAGGCAAGATTCCGGGCGTAAAAAAATCATCATGGTAACCGACCCGATTTCCGATATGTTGAACCGCGTTTTGAACGCGGGCAAGATCAATAAAGCCCAAGTTAGCGTGGATTATTCCAATGCTAAATTTGCCGTGGCTAGTCTTTTGAAACAAGAAGGTTACTTGGCTGGGGTTAGTAAGCGAGCCAAGCGCAATCACAATTATCTTTACCTAGACTTGGCTTACACCCCTGAAGGCGCGCCAGCCTTGACCAAAGTTCAGCGCATTTCCAAGCCTTCTCGCCGAGTGTATGAAAAAGCTTCAGCAATTAAGTCTGTGCGCCAAGGTTTGGGATTGGCGGTTGTTTCCACACCGAAAGGTCTAATGACTGATCGGCAGGCCCGCCAGGCTAAAGTGGGTGGCGAAATTATGCTTCGTATTTGGTAATAATAAAAAAATATGTCTCGTATCGGCAAACGCATTATCAATATTCCAGCTGGAGTCACCGTTTCTTTAAACGGCGGTCTTTTAGAAGTAAAAGGACCAAAGGGAACACTGACTAAGCCTTTTAAAGATGATGTAGCGGTTAAAATAGAGGGAACAGAAATTTCTCTGTCTCCGGTTAAAGAGACTATTTTTGCCCGAGCTTTGTGGGGAACTTACGGTGCTCATATTGCCAATATGATTGAAGGAGTTACCAATGGTTTTACCAAGAAAATGATTATTGAAGGAGTGGGTTACAAGGCCAATGCCCAAGGAGACAAGCTGGTTTTAGATATTGGTTTTTCCCACCCAGTGGAAGAAAAAATTCCTCAAGGCGTAGCCGTAACTGTTGAGAAGGGAAACATTACTGTCACGGGTTTTGACAAAGAGTTGGTGGGCCAGTTTTGTGCCACTGTCC
>CAZIIR010000008.1:3053-18866 GCA_964539475.1 uncultured Candidatus Saccharibacteria bacterium | reverse complement strand
AAGTTTTCGCTGGCAAAAAAGAAGTGACAATGTTTGAGATGACCAAGTTGGTTTCAGCTCACTTGTCCTAAGGTCTAACTAAAGTTACCCATGAGCCACCACGGCGCCATATAGGCGTCGCGGTGGCTTTTGGTTTAAGACGCGCATTGCTTCGGCGAGAGTGGAGCCAGTGGTTGTTACGTCGTCTACTACCAGCACAATCCGCCCTTTAATCTCGGCGGTTTCTTGCAAAGAGAAAGCTCCTTTCAAATTGGTTAGTCTTTCGGTTTTGGTTTGGCAATGTACTTGGTTTTTAGTTTCGCGAGTTTTTATGAGGACCGGAGTTATCTCAAAACTAGTTGGTGAGAGTCTCGCTAAAGCTTCGGCTAGTCGTTCAGCTTGGTTCCAACCGCGGCGCCGGCGATGGCGGGCAGTCATCGGTATGGGTACGAGTAAAATTTTCTCTTGGCTGACAAAAAAGTCTGGCAGGTCGGACAAAGTTTGTAAAATAGCTTCTTCTAAATGCTGAGCTAAAATCTCCGTCGCACTTTCCGACCCGCGATATTTTAAAAGCCACACTAGTCGGCGCACCACTGGGTCAGAGTAGGAAAGCGCGGTGATAATATTTTCTTCTGTACTAAAACTAGGAGTCAATTTTTTGTTACAAGTGTCACAAAGTAAAATATCAGGCCGACCACAACGAAGGCAGTGTTCGGGAAAAAATATTTTAGTTGCAATGTGGATAAGTTTTTGCAGAAAATCAATCATATTAAATACCTTTCGTGATATACTTTCTATTATAGAACTTTTGCGTCCGCGCGAAACTTATTTTCATTATGGCCTCATTATTCGGCCTCTTTAAAAAACAAGATAGTGTTATTGGTCTCGACATCGGTTCTTCATCGGTGAAGGTTATTCAATTGCGCAAAGAAAAAGGGCGCGTCATTCTAGAAACCTACGGTGAATTGTCGACTGGTCCCTACGCTGAAAAAGCGGTGGGGCAGGCTGTCACTCTAGGGCCAGACAAATTGGCCCAACTTATCAAAGACTTGTTCAAAGAAGCCAATATCACCACCAAGGTGGGAGCTATTTCTATTCCTTTGCGCTCCAGCCTTTTGGTGACTATCGACGTACCCGAACTACCTGAAGACAAGCTGGCCCAAATGGTGCCACTAGAGGCACGTAAATATATACCAGTACCTATTTCCGAAGTGGTACTAGACTGGTCGGTGATTCCCGATATGCGCGGAGAAATTTTGGGTTCCGAAGAACCAAATGCGCCGTCGCCGGTAAAAACCGAAGGCCAGCAGATGCCAAAAATGAAAGAGATAGAAGTACTCATTGTCGCTATTCATAAAGACACTATTAAACAGTACGAAGAAATCGCCCGCCAGACCAACCTTGAGGCGAAGTTTTTAGAAATCGAAACCTTTAGTGCGATGCGCGCCTCACTGTACGGCAATCGGGGAGCCACGGTTATTGTAGACTTAGGGGCAGCTACTACTAAAGTAGTTATTCTCGACCAGGGTACAGTCCGCCTCTCTCATACTATAAACAAAGGGGCCCAAGATGTAACCCTGGCTATTGCCCGCTCACTCAATGTGTCATTTGCTAAAGCGGAGGAGATAAAACGTAAAGTTGGTTTAGTAGAAAAAGTGGGCGACAAAGATATGGGCGAAACTCTAAGTCCAATTGTGGAATACATATTTAACGAAGTGAACCAAGTAATGGTAGAATATCAGAAGAAACGCAATCGCAGTATTGAAAAAGTTTATTTGATTGGTGGTGGTGCACTTTTGGCTGGACTGACTGAAGTTGCAAAGACCAGTGTGTATGCCCCAGTGGTGATGGGCACGCCGTTTGACCGTGTAGAAGCCCCCGCTTTTCTAGAAAATATTTTGCAGGCAGTCGGACCGGAGTTTGCTGTGTCTATCGGGCTGGCGCTTAGAGGCCTCGAAGAGATATAATTTAAATACCCCTAATTAATATTATGCCTATCCAAAATCAGTCATCATTTATACCACGGGAAAGTGTGGGTATGCGCCCGCGTCGCGAGACGACTATGGGTGTTATGATGACCATCTCGCTTATTATTGTCGGCCTGTCTTTGTTTCTTTTTGCTGGCGCTTATAGTTATCACTACGTTCTTGATTTGCAAATCAACAAGTCTTGCGCGGGCGATGGTAGCGCTTGTGGTTTGAAGGCAACGGTCGAAAACACGAGACGGGAATTGGGTATTGAAAATATCAATCGCTATAACCGCCTGGACAAGAAAATGAAAGTGGCCGAAAGTCTGATAAATGGCCACACTACTATGGTTCCTCTTTTTGAACTTCTAGAAAGATTAACTTTGCATTCGGTACGCTATACAAAAATCGATTTAGACGGCAGTAGGGTCTTTTTAGAAGGGGTGGCGCTTACTTATACTGATTTGGCAGCCCAGCTTAAGGTATTGGAAAGCAGTAATTCGGTGCGGGGTGCAGTTTTTTCTAACTTAGGTCTAGATACAGCCGGCAATGTAACTTTCAGTCTAGAGCTGTCACCGGTCTCTTCATTATTAACTTATTCCGCCAACTAATATGTTTGTTCAAATAATTTTGCCCATCATTTTGCTCCTGTCGGCTGGCGGTATCTACTTTGGGATGACCGACCCGATTATTCGTGGCGACGGCTTTTTAGGCAACGGCGAACCAAACATTGTGGCTTTGCGCAATGAAAAAGGGGCTCTGACTAAAGCGCTGAAAGATGCAGAAGCTTTGTCGGAACGGGCAGCTGTCTTGAAAGCAAAAGTGGAGGCTATTTCCAAAGACAAGATTGAACGGCTGGATGACTTTTTGCCGGACAGTGTCGACGACCTACAGCTAGTTGTGGATATCAACAATATCGCTAGTCGCTCTAATATGAAGATTAGTGATGTCGAGCTAAAACGCACCGACAAATCTAACTCAGACAACTCGGAGACAAGTGGTAGTCCTATGGTGGCCACTGTGCCGGTATCTTTTACGGTGAGCGGTAGTTATGCGGACTTTAAAAACTTCCTGCAAGACATTTCTACTAGTTTGCGCATTTTGGAAGTGAAAGACTTGGCCTTTTCGACCACCGAAGCCAAAGGGGCAAATAGTTATCAGCTGACCGTCGAGACTTATTGGCTCAAATAAATAACTATGCAACAAAAAAAATTACTTATAAATATTTTAGTCTCAGTCTTGGCTATAGCCGGCTTGGTGGCAGTTTACTACTTCTTTAGTGGGGGCACTGATACAGAAAGTGTTGGTCTGTCTACCGCCCAGACAGCAGGGGAGGCCAATGCTCTATCTAGCGAGACTTCCGAATTTTTAATTCTTTTGGAAGCCCTGCAGTCGGTAGATCTAGACGGTAAAATTTTTGAGAACCGTATTTTTGCTTCTGATTTGATCAATTTTACGACCGATATTGAACTCCGACCACAAGGTCGGGCCAACCCTTTTGCTTCTTTTGGTGTAGGTAACTTGTCTTTAGCTGATCAAGTAGAAACTTTACCGTTTACAACGGAAGGTTCTGAAAGTTCAGCGACAGGAGGGGAAACCGACACCGAAGCTGTTTTTTAAATTAAACTATGGATGATACACCGGCCATTCCGGTAGCCACCTTGGGCGGAAATCGTATTCCTTTTGATGTCTTAAAATACGTTCCAGAGGACTCGGCGAGCTACTACAAATTTATCCCTATCGATTTTGTCGATGGGGTACTTCAGGTTGGTATGGTGGACCCAGACAATATTGAAGCGCGCGATGCCCTGCAATTTATTGCTTCTAAAAACAATTTACCGTTTAAAATCTTTATTGTTTCTGATGTTGATTTTAAAGCGGGAATGAAAAGCTACGAAGGCTTAGGTGGCCAAGTCGACCGAGCGTTGGATGATTTTGAAGCCGAAGCTATTGTCGACAAAAAATCTTCCACAGAATTGATTAAAGACGGGGAGCAGAAAAAAGGTCATGGCCCCAATATTATTGAAGAAGCTCCGGTTACCAAAATTGTCGGGGTTATTTTACAACACGCTGCCGAAGGTATGGCTTCGGATATTCACATTGAGCCGATTGCCGACAAAGTACGCGTGCGGTTTCGAGTGGACGGTATTTTATACACCAGCTTATTTTTACCTAAAACTGTTCACGATGCGGTAGTGGCTCGCATTAAGATTTTGACCAATATGAAACTAGACGAAAAGCGTAAACCTCAAGATGGTCGCTTTTCGGCCAAGATTGAAAAACGCAAAATCGATTTTCGTGTTTCTACTTTCCCAACTTACTTTGGTGAAAAAGTAGTTTTACGTATTCTTGATCCGGAAAAAAAGCTAGTGTCACTCGAGTCGGTTGGCCTATCTGGCAATCAACTGACTCTGGTAGAGGAGTCGATTCAAAAACCGCACGGCCTCATTTTACTTACCGGTCCGACCGGGTCCGGAAAAACCACTACTTTGTATTCGATGCTAAACTCGCTCGACAAAGAAAAATACAATGTGGTGTCGCTCGAAGACCCGATTGAATACGATATTGCCGGGGTGAACCAGTCCCAAGTGCAAGCTGAGATAAATTATACTTTTGCCAATGGTTTGCGCAGTATTTTGCGCCAGGACCCAGATATTATTATGGTGGGTGAAATTCGTGACAAGGAAACAGCTAAGCTGGCTATTCAAGCTTCACTTACTGGCCACTTGGTGTTTTCTACTTTACACACCAACAGCGCTATTGGAGTAGTACCCCGACTTATTGATATGGGTGTCGACCCGTATCTTATTCCACCGACTTTGGTAATGGTGATTGGTCAACGCCTAGTGCCACTTTTGGTACCAGAGGCGCGAGCGGAGGTGCTAGTCGAGGGGAGCTTGCGGGTAATGATTGATAAAGAATATGAAGATTTACCAGAGGAATATAAAAAGAATATTGCGATTCCTGATGTCGTATACGAAGCCAAGTCTATTCCTAGTTCACCGACGGGGACCAAAGGGCGAACAGCAGTGTTTGAATTTATCCAAATGGACCGAGAGTTAGAACGCCTTATTTTACGTAGTCCAAGTGAAGATGACATTTATCAGCATTTGCGCGCCAAAGGTTTTACCACTATGCGCGAAGACGCTATGACCAAAGCTTTTGCTGGTCTTATTCCGTGGGCCGAAGTCAACAAACTATAATTCATAGTCGTTGTGTGTAACTTGGTTGGCGCTTAGTCTCCTCCCGTGCGATAATTAAGAAAATAAATATAACAAATGGCTGACTACAAAAGACAACTCGATGATTTAATTTTGATCGTCACCAAAGAGGGGGCCTCTGATTTGCATATTACGGCTGGCGCTCACGCTGCTATTCGTGTTGCTGGCGACCTTATTCCACTGGTCAACCAGCCGGTACTGTCGGCGGACGACACTATGGGGATGGCGATGGAAATTTTAAACGAGGCCAACAAAGCGCGGTTTTTGGAAAGCAAAGAAATCGACTTTTCCTATACACCAGAAGGAGTGACCCGTTTTCGAGGCAATGCTTTTTTCCAGCGGGGCTTGGTGGGCATTGCCCTGCGCCTTATTCCGTCCGATATTAAAAGTGTCGAAGAGCTAAACTTGCCCGACCGCCTGGCTGAGTTTACCAGGAAAAAGCAAGGCTTTTTCCTGGTGGTGGGTCCAGTCGGCCAAGGTAAGTCGACTACGCTCGCTTCAATGGTAAACCTAATCAACAAAGAGCGCGCCGAGCATATTATTACCATTGAAGACCCAATCGAATATTTGTTTACCAACGACCGCTCTATTATAGATCAGCGCGAAGTTCGTTTTGATACCAATGATTTTCACGCCGCTCTACAGTCGATGTTCCGCCAAGATGTGAACGTGGGTATGATTGGGGAAATGCGTAACCCCGAGACGATTAGCGCGGCGGTGACCGCGGCGGAAACTGGCCACCTGATTTTTTCTACTTTGCATACCAACAGTGCGTCGCAGACTATTGACCGTATTATTGACTCTTTCCCACCCAACCAACAAAGACAGATTCGCATTCAGTTGGCCGGCTCTCTTATTGGTATTTTTTCTCAGCGCCTAGTGCCACGCATCTCGGGTGGGCTTATTCCTGCTTATGAGCTATTGGTCGACAACAATGCTGTGTCGAACCTAATTCGCGAAGGTCGGACAGCTGAAATAGATGTGGTTATCGAGACTGGCGCCGACTCGGGGATGATCGACCTAAACCGCTCCTTGGCTGACCTAGTGCGCCAAGGCGAGATTTCCTCCGAGACAGCTTACCGTTTTAGTATGAATCCTAAAAGTCTAGACCGTCTTCTTTAAAATAAATAAACCATGCTTTTTTCCTACGAAGCTACCAATAAGACAGGCCAATCGCAAAACGGCAGTATTGAAGCCAGTGGGCGCGATGTCGCCATTTCCGCTCTCCAAAAACGAGGGCTGATTGTTATTAATATAAAAGAAGAAGGGGATCACGGTATTTGGAGCGCGGGTCTCGCTGCTTTTATAAACCGGATTCACCCGCGCGATGTGGTTATTTTGTCACGCCAAATAGCGACCTTGTTCGAAGCCAAGGTGTCGGTGCTTTCCACTTTTCGCCTGATTGCGGTAGAAAGTTCTAATCCGGTTTTACAGAAAAAACTAATTGAGGTAACCGATGATATTAAAACCGGTGTACCTATTTCCACCGCTTTGGCCAAACATCCCGATGTTTTTAGCGACTTTTATGTGAACATGGTGCGCTCGGGTGAGGAGTCGGGTAAACTCGCCGAAACCTTTACTTACTTGGCCGAGTATCTCGACCGGTCTTATGCCCTAATGTCGAAGGCTAAAAACGCTCTAATCTACCCGATTTTTGTTATCTTGTCTTTTATTGCGGTAATGGTTTTAATGCTCACCTTCGTTATTCCGCGTTTGTCGGAAATTTTATTGGAGACCGGGCAGGCTCTGCCTATTTACACTAGAATAGTAATCGGTATTAGCCAGTTTATGGTCGACTACAGCTTGCTCTTGGTGTTTTTGGTGGTTCTAATCATCGCTTTCTTGTTGAAATATATTCCGACCGCCAATGGCCGCATGGCGATGTCTCGCTTCAAGCTATCTATTCCTTATGTTGGTACCTTGTACCGCAAGCTATACTTGTCGCGGGTGGCCGACAACTTAAACACCCTTATTACTTCTGGTGTGTCGATGGTCCGCTCCATCGAGATTACGGCCGAAGTGGTCGGTAACGATGTGTACCGCGAGATTTTGGAAGAGACAGCGGAGTTGGTGAAGTCGGGTAATGCTGTGTCCGACATTTTGGCTCGACATGAAGAAATCCCAAGTATTATGAGCCAAATGATAAAAGTGGGTGAGGAGTCGGGTAAGCTGACCTTTGTGCTGGGTACCTTGTCCAAGTTTTATCAGCGGGAGGTGGACAATGAGGTGGACACCCTAGTGGGCCTCATTGAGCCGGCGATGATTGTGATGCTGGGCCTTGCTGTGGGTATTTTACTTACCTCGGTGCTTGTCCCCATTTACAATGTTGCCTCAGGGTTCTAGGGGGTTATAATGGACGAACGGCAATTAAAATTAGTATTAATAAATTAGCATCGCTCGCAAGGGCAAAAAATTATGAATAATCAAAAAGGTTTTACATTGATTGAGTTGTTGGTCGTTATTGCTATTATCGGTATTTTGTCAGGTATTGTGCTGACCGCTTTAGGTGGTGCACGTAACAAAGCTAAAGATGCTCAGGTGCAAGCTGACCTTTCCGGCTTTAGAACCGCTGCGGAGTTGGTTTACTCCAATCAGAATAGTTACAATTCTACAGTAGATATTTGTTCTACTGCCGAAGAAACTTCTCCTTATATTGCTGGTATACAGAAAGCGGGAGTAGCTACAGACCGTTGTTCGGCTGAGACAGGTTCCTATGCTTTTCATGTAGACCTACCAAGTGGCAATAGTGGCTGGTGTGTGGATAGTACTGGCAAATCAGGCAAAACAGATTTAGGTGCTAGCGGGTCCGAATGTTCCCTTATCGACTAAAAGTGATAAAAACTAATTATATGAAATCACGCGGTTTCACCCTCATTGAGCTTCTCGTGGTTATTGCTATTATCGGTATTTTGTCAGGTATTGTGTTGACCGCTTTGGGAGGTGCTAGAACAAAAGCCAAGGATGCAAAAATACAATCAGAGATGGGGCAACTACGGTCAGCAGCAGAGATTTACGCCTTGAGTAATAATAATACTTACGGTACAACCAATCTAAATAACAAACCTGGTTGTACAGCAGGTATGTTTGCTGATCCAGTAATGGCACCTTATGTTTCTAGTATTTTAACTAATGCTAAACCAGGGGCCACTAATGTTCTATGTGCGACACGCCCTAAATATGGAACAATTGCTACGTCGTGGGCGGTAGCGGCTCTGTTGCCAAGTAATCCCGGTGCTGGGGGTATAGATTATTGGTGTGTGGATTCCAGTGGTTATAGCGGTAAAGTAAAATATGGTGGAGGGTTTAAGTGGTGGAAAGAGGCTATAGTAAATACTAAAATAGAGTGTAATCCTCCAGTTACGACTTCTTAAAAATTTACCAACCCCGCCGGCGTAGCCGGCGGGGTTTTAGGTTTGATTTATTAAATACCAACTATAATGTGGATAGGTTCTACTGGGTTTTGGTGGAGAAAATGCTATGATTAGCCTAATAATAGCCACCTAATTTTATGGTCAAAAAAATCCTGCCGTTTTTGGTTTTAGCTGTTGTGGTGTTTGGTTTGGCGGCAGTCTTGCCAGCCAGCACTGGATTTAAAAATGCGCAAGCGGCCGACAATGAGTTGACTGGCTTTGCTTGGAGTTCCAATATTGGCTGGGTTAGTCTGAACTGTAGCAATACTGGTAGTTGTGTTACTTCCAATTATAAAGTCACAAAACGAGCCGATGGTTTGTTGGCGGGCTATGGTTGGAGCTCTAATATTGGCTGGGTTGGCTTTGCTCCCGCATCTAGAAATTACCCGGTGGGTCGAGGCACCTTTGCCGGCTCGGCGCGTTTTGATGGTAACAATATAAAGGGTTGGATACAGGCGCTGGCAAACGGTGGCGGTTGGGATGGCTGGATTAGTATGGCCGGACAGACCACTGCTGGTGGCAACTATGGTCCAACCTATATTGAATCTACAAAAAAGTTTTCAGGCTTTGCCTGGGGTGGCGACGTAGTGGGTTGGGTAGATTTTCAATATGCCAATTGTCCAACTTGTGGCGGTGGTACGAGTGAAATCGCCGGGCTAAATGTCGCCTTATCTGGCGATGGTAGCGGTACTGTTACAAGCGATGACGGTAAAATAAATTGTGGCAGTGACTGTAGTGAAAATTATCCGACTAACCGAAAGGTTACTTTAACCGCGGTTAGTGCCGAGGGAGACACTTTTGAGGGTTGGACGGGCGACTGTGCCACTAAAACTGGTAATCAGTGTGAAGTAAATGTCGTGGTGCGCGAACAAAAAGCTGTAACCGCTAGTTTTGACAGTGACGGAGGTGGTGAGTGTGACCCGGCCACTGAAGATTGTTGTAATCCAGATGTTGAAGATTGTGACGACGGTGGCGGAAATGATAAAACTCTAAGAGTCGCTGTTTCTGGTCCAGGTGGGGTGACCGGTGTTGGTATTAGTTGTGGTACAGCCGGGTCTGATTGTTCCGAATCATATCGTCGCGGAACAGAAGTTACTCTAGTAGCTACGGCAGCCAATTTTACAGGCTGGGGAGGTGATGTGCCGACTGCTTGTAATACTACTACCCTTAGTTGTGTAGTTGTCTTAACTAGTGATAAAAATGTCACCGCTAGTTTTGGGGTTATTGGCTCAAATCTATTTAGTTTAGCCTGTCAATCCAGCGGATCGGTTTGTACGATTAAGTTTAACTGCGACTCGGTCACTAATTGTGCGTCTAAAGATCTTTATTCAGAATGGTCAGCACGCATAACGGCCAATTATGATGGGGTTACTTATACTGTTTTACCTGATGGTTTGCCAAATGATGACCAGGGTACTTTTGAGGTACGCTTTTGTTCAAATCCTGACAGTTTATCTAATTGTGATACTAACCTTGGAGGCTTCACTAAAGACACACCTCGTTACTTGCGCTTCTTTAAACCGGCCGGGAAAAATCCTAGGAGCAATGTCTACTATATTGATTTTAAGGCCGAAGCTGGTCCTACAGCTTTGACGAAGAGAATAAATCTTGATTTCACTAATAGTGCTGGAACTCAATAATCTATGGAAACAATCTTTATTATTTTCTTCACAGTGTTGGGTCTAGTGGTCGGCAGTTTCTTAAATGTAGTCATTTTGCGTTATAACACGGGACTAACTTTGAAGGGCCGTTCGATGTGTTTGTCTTGTCGGCGCCAACTTACTTGGCAGGAACTCATTCCACTTTGGAGCTTCTTGGTGCAAAAGGGCAGGTGTCGGGGGTGCGACAGTAAAATATCAGCCCAGTATGTGGTGGTAGAAGTTGTTACCGCGTTTATTTTCCTACTCATTGCTTTGGTGGCCAGTTCTACTTATGTGGCTGGTGAATATTTCCAGGAGTTTCGGTACGTCTTGTGGGGCGGGGTAGTGTCGGCGGTTCTGGTGGTTATTGCTGGCTATGATTTGCGCCATAAAATAATTCCCGACCAGCTGGCATATATTTTTATGGCGCTTGCTACTTTGTCAGTCTTCTTTGTACATTTACACTTTGGTTTTCGTGAACTGGTGTGGGTTTTGCATGGGCTGTATTCGGGCGGTATTTTATTTGGTTTGTTTTGGGCAATTTGGCATTTTTCCGATGGTCGCCTGATGGGTTTTGGCGACGCCAAGTTAGTCTTTGGTATTGGTCTGTGGCTGGGGCTAAAAGCTTCTTTTATTGCCTTGCTCATTGCTTTTGTGACGGGGGCGGTGGTAGGTCTGGTGCTAATTGCCTTGCGTCGGCATAAAAACTTGCCGGCGTATTTGCGAGTCTACACTATGAAGAGTGAATTGCCTTTTGCTCCCTTCCTCGCCCTCGGCGCTATTTTAAGTTTTATTTTGCTCGCTCATGCTACACCGATTGCTTTCTAAAAATAAAACACGGCGGGCTGGCTTCACTATGCTCGAGATGATGGTGGTGGTGGCTATAGTTCTGGCTATGACCGCTATTGTTATTATGTATATTCCGCAGTTTCGTGACCGTTCGGCCCTTGATCTTGTCGCTCAAGAAATAGCTATTACTATTCGTAGCGCTCAGGTGTATGCCTCGGGAGGTAAAATTCCGGCCGGGGAGATAGAAGCTAAACCAAGTTATGGTGTAAATTTTTCTAATAATGATCGGGAGTTTCGTTTGTATACCAATGACCCGTTGGCACCAGGCTTGGTCGGGTCCACTGCGTCGACGACTTACAAAATGCATGCCATAAAAATTAGTCGTATTTGTACTATTACTAGTGGTCGTGATTCTTGTGTCGATCGACCGTCGGTCGACATTGTGTACACTCGACCTCAGCTTGGTGCCAAAATTTATGATGACAGTGGTGATAGTATTAGTGCCACCGAGATATTTATTCAGGCCGACAAAACTCAAAAAGAAAAAAAGATTATTGTGCGTAGCAATGGCCAGATTAGTGTGGAAAATGTAGCAGACTAGGCTTATGGCTAAAAAAAATCGCCCCAATCAAGGTTTTACCCTCATCGAGCTTATGGTTTCGGTGTCTATTTTTGCCATCGTTACTCTTATTACTAGTGGTTCATTTATTGTGCTTGCTAATATTTACCGTAAGACGCAGAGCAATCGGGCTATTATCGACAATTTGAACTTGGCGATGGACACAATGACGTTACAAATTAGAGAAGGAGAAAATTATATTATTGGGGACAGTGGTAACAGTTTTAGCTTTCGTGAGTACCGCATTGTGGACGATGTCTATGAACTTCAGCGAGAAGTAGAGTATAAGCTAGCTGGGCCAATCTTACAGCAGTGTGATAATGGTGATTGTACCGACTTAACTTCCGCAGAAATAGAAATTTCACGGTTGAATTTTACTATGAACACAGCTTCTGCTAAAAAGGTAACTGTAGTAATGGAGGGCAAAGCTAAAAATAAGCAAGGTCTAGAGACGGAATTTTTACTGCAAACCTCACTAGCTCAGCGCAATAGACGAGACTAAAATTTATGACTAAGAACCAAACATACAACCGTGGTTTCACTCTGATTGAGACTTTTGTCGCGGTGCTAATTTTGATTTTTGCGGTCATTGCACCAATGGGGCTTTTGGCCCGGGCCATCAGCGATGGCAACTTTGCTAAAAACCAAGTCACGGCCTATTTTTTAGCCCAAGAAGGGGTCGAGTTGGTTATAAATAAACGTGACCAAAATGTAGCCCGCTCTGAGGATGAGTTGCCGGACCCAGCCACGTGGCTAAACGGCCTCGATGCTTGTCAGAGTGGTGGTTGCAACCCAGACCCAAATGGTTCGATTCGGATTTGCCGTGACATTGAAGACACTGGAGATTTTGGTGGCTGTGATTTGTATATTGTCGACGAAGACAGTCAATCTTCTTATACCACCGAGACTTCCGGCAATTCTCGGTCCATATTTAAAAGGCAGGTAAAAATAGAAGAGACCAGTGGTGGGGAAAAAGCCAAAGTAACAGCCACTGTTTTTTGGCAGGAGAGAGACCGCTTAAATCATCTCGATATATCGACCGTAATACTTAATCCAGATTTTATTCCTAATAGTGAAGGTGGCGAGGGTGGTTGGAATGAAGTTTAAAATTTATGACTACTTCTAAAAAACAAAATAAAGGTTTTGTTATACTCTATGCGGTATTAGTGGCCGGAGTAGTTTCAATGAGTGGTATATTGCTCGCCAATATTATTGTTAAGCAATTAGTCTTATCTTCGATTGGTAAGGAATCGCAGGTAGCCTACTATGCGGCCAATGCAGGGGCTGAGTGTGTCGCTTACGCCGATACTTTAAATTATTTCGGTAAGATTAATATTGATGGAGAGGAGGTGGCCCCGGCTTTAGACTGGACTACTTTAGGTTGTGTTGATCATGATGATGTTTACACTCAGTACGACAGTACTTTGGCCGAATATAGATTACGGGTCAAGCCTACCAATAATCCAGATATTTGCGCTGATGTTACACTTAGGGTCGTCGAAGGTGGCAACCTAATCACTTCGCGCGGTACCAATTTTTGTACCAATCCAGACCATCCGCGAGCGGTGGCCAAGGAAATATATCGGGTTAGCCAAGGTGTGGACAGTATCTAATTATTTGGTTGCTCTGGACCTGTTTAGGCGGTAAAGTATCTTTATGAATAAGGCTGAAACTACTAAGCGCGTCGCTCAATTGCGGAGCTTGATTGAGCGACACAACTATCAATACTATATTCTCGATCAGCCGGAGATAGCCGATGCCGCCTACGATTCTCTTCTCCAAGAGCTGATTCAATTGGAAGAAAAATTTCCAGACTTGGTGACTTCCTTTTCACCCACTCAGCGGGTGGGTGGAGCACCGGTCGATAAATTTACTAAGGTTAAACACAGTGTTTCGCAGTGGTCTTTTGATGACGCCTTTACACCGGATGATATGCGTAAGTTTGACCAGCGAGTGAAAAAAAATTTAGCTGGTGGTCAGCCGACGTATTTATGTGAACTAAAAATTGACGGCTTTAAAGTTGTGCTTACTTATGAAAATGGTGAATTAAAGACGGCCGCCACTCGGGGCAATGGTGAGGTGGGCGAAGACGTGACTTCTAATATCAAGACGATAAAGTCTATACCACTCCGGTTACATAGCTCGACGGCGAACTTGGTAGCGGAGGGGGAAATTTGGATGAGTAATAAAGAGTTCGCTAAGCTGAACACTGAACAAGTTAAAAAAGGTCTGCCTCTATATGCCAACCCGCGCAACACCGCTGCCGGCACTATTCGTCAGCTCGACCCGCGGGTGGTGGCGAGACGCGAGTTATCTAGTTTTATTTATGATTTACCCAAGGCTGATTTTGCTTTACCTAAAACCCAGGACGAAGAACTAAAACTATTGGCCAAACTTGGTTTTAAAGTTAACCCTGAGTACCAGCTCTGCACTGATATTGAGGAGGTTATAAACTTTTGGCAAAAATGGGAAAAGAAGAAAGACAAATTGCCTTACCAAATCGATGGCTTGGTGGTAAAAGTAAATGAACGGCCTTACCAAGAAAAGTTGGGGTACACCGGCAAAGCGCCTCGTTTTGGGATTGCTTTTAAATTTGCTGCTGAACAGGCCACCACGGTGGTGGAAGATATTGTGTTACAGGTTGGGCGGACTGGTGTAGTAACACCGGTGGCAGTTTTGCGACCAGTGTTGGTGGCTGGTTCGACAGTGTCGCGGGCGACTTTGCACAATGAAGACGAGATACGCCGGCTCGATGTGCGGGTGGGGGACACAGTTATTATTCAAAAAGCCGGCGATATTATTCCCGACATTGTTCAAGTTTTAACCGAATTGCGTACTGGTAAGGAAAAGACTTTTAATTTCCCTACGGTTTTACCTGAGGTGGGGGCGATTGCTCGGAAGGTGGGCGAGGCTGCCTGGCGGGTAGTCGACAAAAATTCATCGGTCCAGCACCGACGCCGACTTTATCATTTTGTCGGTAAAAATGCTTTTAATATTGACGGCTTGGGTCCAAAAGTAGTGGACCTACTTTTAGATGAACATTTAGTGTCCGACTATGCTGATTTTTTTACGCTCACTGTAGGTGATTTAGCCAATTTACCCCGCCTCGGTGAGAAGTCGGCCGACAACTTAGTACAAGCTATTGCAAAGGCTCGCACAGTTACACTTGCTCGTTTTTTAACTAGCCTGTCTATTCCCCAGGTGGGCGAAGAGACGGCCGATGTTTTAGCTAAACATTTTAAAACTTTAGACAAGCT
Organism: uncultured Candidatus Saccharibacteria bacterium; assembly: GCA_964539475.1. Lineage (GTDB taxonomy): Bacteria > Patescibacteriota > Minisyncoccia > Phycocordibacterales > XYD1-FULL-46-19 > XYD1-FULL-44-32. Next base: position 3,984 of record CAZIIR010000008.1, on the reverse strand, counting down.
GGGTGCCGCTGGGTTAGATAGCCTAAAGCTTTTAGAGGGAGTGGGGGAAGTGGTTGGCCGAGAAATATATCTCTGGTTTAGAGATAAATCTAATCAAAAGTTGGTTAACCGTCTTTTAGATTATGTAAAAATAACTAAAGTTGAAGTAGTAACCAGTGGTAAGTTGCAGGGGCAAACGGTAGTTTTTACTGGTACTTTGGCCAAAATGTCACGTGATGACGCCAAAGCTTTGGCTAAAAAAAATGGGGCCAGCACTGCTGGGTCGGTATCGGCGAACACTGACTTGGTGGTAGCTGGAGAAAATGCTGGTTCTAAATATGATGATGCGATTAGGTTGGGGGTAAAAGTTATATCTGAAGAACAATTTATCGAATTACTAAAATAAATTTGACCAATAGATGTATGACGTGATATACCTTTCTATAGAAAGGAGGTGGTTTTGTGAGAGGAATTGTAGATTACGTTGTTGTTTCCGAAGAGGGGAAAAAGAAGTTCGTTTTCTCACTGGGAGAATGTAGTCGAATGTCTTTTGAGAAGGTACTAGCCAGACTTATTCCTGATTGGGAGGATAAAGTCACGCTTCGAGCAGAGGAAGTTAAACTCGGAGGTAAGATTCTAGGAAAATTATGGTGGATAACCGTTCCATTTACTATTTCCGATCCGCCTGTTCACCGTATCCACGAGTATCCAGAAACACCTTTGCTCGAGTCTCTGCGGCGCCAGTTCAGTCTTACTGGTAAGGATTATTGTGAGGTTTAATTACTCAGGGCCCCGGAAGAGTTCCGGGGCCTAATTTTATAAAACAAGATAAATGCTATAATAGGCCTATTATGATAAGCCAAAATGAAGTCGAAAATTTGGCGTCTTTGGCCCGCTTGGCCTTGACTGCCGACGAAAAAACCAAGCTCCAAAAAGACCTGGAGTCAATTTT